>DATKZH010000047.1:0-5380 GCA_035528065.1 Thermoguttaceae bacterium
TGATAGAGGGGCAGGCGGCAGTTTTAGGTATAGTTGTGGTTTCCGTTTGGAATGGGCCAGGTGCCCCCGCGGGGGCACCTGGCCCATTCCAAACGGAAACCACAACTATACCTAAAACTGCCGCCTGCCCCTCTATCAAAAGATACAAGGAACCCGTACTTTCGCCCTCGATTTACCCCCGGAATCTGGCGAAGAACCGGTTTTCAAGGGGGCGAGATGACCGTCAGCGTCGCGTCCAGACGTCCGACGCGCAGTTCGCGGGCCGACGTGCCGCTGCCCATGCGGGCCCGCACCTCCAGGTGGTACGTGCCGTCCGCCAGCCCCGGGACCAGGAAGACGAGTTGCGAGGGCTTGTTCTTCTGGACGGTGTATACCTTGGTCTCGCCGCCGGCGGTGGCCACGAAGTAGAGGCCCTCGTCGGCCTCGGCCGGGTCGAACTTCAAGCGGCTGCCCGAAAGCTGGCCGATGTTGTCCGGCGTGACCGAGTCGTTGGTGTCCTCGGAGTCGATGTCGCGGTACTCGATCGGGTTCGGCGCGGGCTTGACCGCCTCGACCTTCTCGACGGTGGCCGCGGCCCGCACGGCGTCGCGGAGCTCCCCGCCGGGGTTGGCGCCGACGTCCACGCGGTGCCGCGCCGGGTCGAAGCCGTCGGTCGGCCCGGTGAAGACGCCCTTGATCCGCGGGAAAAAGTCCATCATGCCGAAGTAATTCACCCGCTGGCCCTGCTCGACCCGCCGCTGGCAGGCCAGCTTCAGCGCGGCGGTCACCGCCAGGATGTCCGGCCGGCCGACCGTCGAGCCCTGGTCGACGATGTCCTGGACCAGGTCGTCGCCGTCGGCGCTGCCGCTGATTTGGACCGTGGCCGCGTAGTCGTCCGGGTCGGCCGTGAGGTTGTTCTCGAAAAGGGCGTATTGGATCGGCATCGCAAAAGCTCCTGAGTTTTTTGATTGGAACCGCCTGAAGCCTAGCAGCCCGCCGGTCAGGGTGCAATAGCACACCCGCATCGCATTTCCCCCAGCCCCCAGCCCCCAGTCCCTAGCCCCCAGTTACGCCCGGGAGAGATACTCGCCGGTGCGGGTGTCGACCTTGACGACTTCGCCCTGGGTAAGATACTCGGGAACCTGGACGATCAGGCCCGTCTCGAGCGTGGCCGGTTTGGTCCGCGAGGTGGCCGACGCGCCTTTGATGCCGGGGTCGCACTGTGTCACCTTCAGTTCGACGGCCACGGGCAACTGCACGCCGATGCAGCGGTCGTTGTAGATCAGCGCCTGCATCCCCTCCAACTCCTCGGTGATGTACTTGACCTCCTCTTCGAGGTCTTCCCTGGCCAGGCTGTACTGGTTGTAGTCCTGCTGGTCGAGGAAGTGCATCTCGTCGGCGTCGGCGTAGATGTACTTGACCGCGCGGCGCTGGAAGTCGGCCTCGTCGAGCGACTCGCCGCTGCGGAGCGTAATATCGACCTTCTGCCCGGTCGAGAGATTGCGGGCGCGAAACTTGTAGAACGTGGCCGCCCCGCGCGCCGACGGGGACTGCACGTTGACGGTTTCGATCAGGCACGGGGCCCCGTTGTAGTTGACGATGTGTCCGCGTTTGATTTCTTTGGCAAGCATGGTTTCCGTTCTCATACCTCGTCCGAGAGGATCGTTCCCGCCTGGGGATCCACGGCCACGCCGTCGGTGAGCCGGGCCAGCGCCCCCAAGACCAGCAGCAGGGCGCCGGGATCGAGCATCTCGTCGGTCGGATCGTCGTCTGCCGATTCGTCGGGGAGCCGCTCGAAGTGGAGCACCTCGAACCGGCCGTCGTACTGCCGGATCTCTTCTTCGCAAACCCCCTCGCCCGTGTCCCGAGCGGACGCGGTCATCTCCTCGGCCAGCGAAGCGCCCTCCTCCAACACCTCCGAACCGCCCGTGTAACAGACGTCCAAGGCGGCGAAATCCTCGGGCGAGAGCAAGGTGAACGACTCGCAGAGGCCCGACTCGTCCGCCTTGAGGTTCGTCAGCGTGTAGTGTTCGTCCAGAACCGAGAGGACCTGCTCGACCGCCGTGAGCGTCGGCCGGTTGCCGGAGCGAAACAACACGAAGTAAGTCTCTCGCCAGCGATAGCTGGTGTCCTCAAACATCGACATGGGCGGACATGGGGGGATTTGGGATTTCAGATTTCAGATTTCAGATTTGGGATTTGGGATTTGGGACGAGGATCTGTAGACGCTTCGGCACTGACAACTGAGAACTGACAACTCCTCACTCTCCACTCCCCACTCTCCACTCCCCACTCTCCACTCTCCACTCTCCACTCCCCACTCCCCACTCTCCACTCCCCACTCTCCACTAACCGCTCCCCAACTCGATGCTTCGCTGGGTGGCGGCTTCGACGGCGGCCATCAACGCGGCTCGCAACCCGCCCGACTCCAGCGCCCGGATCCCGGCAATCGTGGTCCCGCCGGGACTGGTGACTTTGTCCCTGAGCGCGCCGGTGTGCTCGCCGGTGGCCAGCACCATCTCGGCGGCCCCGCGGACGGTTTGGGCAGCCAGGGCCGTGGCAACCTTTCGCGGCAGGCCCATCCGCACGCCGCCGTCGCTTAGGGCCTCAATGATCGTATACACAAACGCCGGCCCGGAACCGGAGAGCCCCGTGACCGCGTCCATCAGTTTCTCATCGACCCGGTAGGCAATCCCCACGGCAGCGAGCAACTGCTCGACGAGCCGCGCGTCCTCCGCCGTGGCCTGCCGGCCGAGGCAAAACCCGCAGGCACCGTGGCCCACCAGGCAGGGCGTGTTCGGCATCACGCGGACCAGCCGCACGTCGGTCCCGAACCCCTCGGCCAGGGCCTGAAGGCGGAGCCCCGCGGCGATCGAGACAACGAGCTTATCCGGGCCGATCTTCCCTTGCAGTTCCGCCGCCACGGCCGCCATCTGCTGCGGCTTGACCGCCAGAAAGACGACGTCCGACCCGGCCACCACGCGGGCGTTGTCCTCGGTCGTCTCGCCGCCGGTCGCCTCGGCGAAGCAATTTCGGGCCTCAGCCACCGGGTCGGAGGCCGTCAGGTTCTCGGCCGGAACCAGTCCCGCCCGAACGAACCCGCGCGCCAACGCCGTGGCCATTTGCCCGGCACCGATCAGTCCGATAGTCTCTTTTAACATGCCCGCCATGCTACGCCAAACGGCCAAATTGCACAATGGGAGTGGGGATTTCAGATTACAGATTTCAGATTTCAGATTTAGGATTTAGGATTTGGGATTGGGGCGAAGACCGGCAGAAGTTCCGGCACTCCCCACTCCCCACTGCCCACTCCCCACTCCCCACTCCCCACTGCCCACTGCCCACTACTTTCCCTTCCCAAACCGCTTCTCTTTCAGCAGCTTCTTCCACAGATCGTAGGCCTGATCGCGCCCGACGGGCGTTTGCGGAAACCGCTGGACCAGTTGCCAGGAGTACTTTTCCGGCAATCCCAGCACGTAGGTAACCGCGGCGTTGGCCCCGCAGAACACCTCGTATTCGAAGCAGTAGAAGTACATCCCGCCATGGCGGGGCGGCTTGACGTTTTCCTTGGCGTAGACCACGAAGTAGCCGTCCTGGCGGTTGCCCAACTGCTGCTTGACTTGCGTCGCCTTGGCCTGGTCCGAATCCTCACCACCAAAACCCTTCATCAAGCCCAAGCCGGATAGCGAATGTGTGATTTTCTGGCACTCGGCGGCGGAAAGCCTGCCGTGGAAAAGCATCGGGGGCGGGCGAGTCCGCACTTCTGCGGAAGAATGAGGCGTCTCTTGCGAGCAATAGGGTTGTCTATGTTGCGGATACTATGCATCCCACCCCGTCTTCCTGGCTTGCCGGCATCTGCGCGAAAAGATTCGCGAAAATCCGCTTTCTCTTGTCACAAATCGGGGTTCGGCGGTCAATATGGTTGTAGAGTGGCACGCGATGTGGATGCCGACATCGCGTCCGCTGGGAATCGCCGCAACCCTAAACGGGCCGAGAAGACGATGCATAGCAGCGAACAACCGCAGAACCTCCTGGGACCGCCCGGGCGGGACACGCCGTCCGATCAGAACGCGGCAGCAGCGGCCGACGAGATGACGCCGGAAGCTGGTGAGCAACCGGACGAGGCCTGTGGCCAGGGTGGGGATTTGGAGCGGATGACGTTGGGGCGAGCGAAGCAGATTTTTGAAGAGGCTGAACAGATGGAGCGTCGAAGGTGGACGCGGGCACCGGCTGAGGAGATTATCGAGACGCAGGCAACAGCGGAAGCCTTGGACGAGCATCTGGCGGCGTTGCGCCGCCGGGGTTTGCGGCGTGGGCGGTGAGTTGGCCGCCGTGGTCCGCGGCCCGGGTGTGTTGGCCGGCGTCCGCTGCGACGACCCCGTGGCCGGCTGGGACTTCTTCCCCACGATCAGCGATCTGATCGGCAACCGAAAACCGCTGCCGGCCGGGATCGACGGGGGAAGCTTGCGCCTGCTTTTCGAGCAGGGCAACCGCGGCAACGTCGGGCAAGGAGACAAAGAAGATGCGAGAGACAGGACTCGAACCTGCACCCCTTTTAGGGACTGGATCCTAAATCCAGCGCGTCTGCCAATTCCGCCACTCTCGCAGGCGTTTGATACCAACGGGTTACGTCAATTTGGAACTCTACTCCGCTGGGGGGCTGTGGACCAATTGTGACCGTTTCCGGTCGGCTTTGCCAATTCTATCACGCACCTGGAGATCGAGACAGATGCACCGTTGATTATCAAGTCCGTGGCGAACGTCTGCCGGCATGAATGCACATCGACCGATCCATTCGATCCGGAAATCTTCAACCGCCGGTATCACGGCAACGACCACGGTACGATCCAAACGCCAGGCAGGCCCGGCCGATAACGGCCTCGCTCGGCCTCGCGTCGCTGGTTATCTCTTCTCCCAGCACGGCTGGTTCCTAATTTTCGGCCGCCCCATGCTGGGCGCCGTCAGCTCGCCGGCGTTGGACGTTGCCTCGCAACTCGTTCTCAGCAAACGAGTTGCGACGCATGCGGCATCGCATCGGGCGATCTTGATCGGGGGCGAGTTGGGGCATGCGGCTCGTCGTAAGTGGTTTTGCGACAAGGGTTTGCGAATTGTCGATCATTTTTTTGGCCGAATATTCGACATTTCCCGGGCCCAAATGGTGCAAGTCGTTGTGTGTCATCGACTTACGCCCAAATCCCTCCTCGAAATCAACCGCTTTGGAGGGCGTTTCGCGGCCCGTCCTGGCGACGTAAGTTGTTGTGTGGCAAGGACTTAGATTTTGAACAGAGCCCCCGGAAGTGATCGACTTTTTGTAAGTGGTTGCGGGCTAAGCGGTTACGTCTCTCGAAGTAGTCCGATTACTGCTTCGGCCGGTCATCTCGCAACGATAATTGGGCTGGCC
>DATKZH010000048.1:0-6058 GCA_035528065.1 Thermoguttaceae bacterium
GCGATCTACGTCAACGAAGACTGGACCTCCTTTCACGCCGCGCGCATCGAGCGGGAACAACAAACGCTCTACCCCTATCGTGACCACCTCGCCAGCTTCCTAAACCACGCAGCTTGACGCGATCCGGGGGTTGCAACCGAATCAATTCGGCGCCGTGACATGGAGCGTAGCCGGAACGCCCCAGGAGCTGTCTAAGGATGGCCCGGCCGCCGGGGTCCCCAACATTGCCCGACGGAACATTGACTGGTAGAGCCGCTGCCGACGGCATAGAATGCTCCCGTAGTAGACGGGCGGCGAAACGCGATTCATCTTGGACGGTCGCCCGGCTGAGAGCGACGTACGGCGAAGGCGACGTTTCCGCACAACTTTGAACTTCCCATGGGCGACAGGTGAGAATGCGGAGGATTTCACCGTCTGTGTGCCAGACGGCAGGAATGTTGATGATAGGAGCAGGGCGAGCGGTGATGCTGGTCGCCGCCATTTCGGCGGTGTTGGCGTCCCCTCTCTACAGCCGCGAGGAATCTCGCGCCCCGGCCGGCAGCAGCTTGAATTGCACGACCTTTTGGCGCGTGCTGTCGCTGTATGGCCTGGCCGACCCAAGAAGCATTGCCGAAGCGAATCGGATGCTGGATGCGGTCCTGCCCAGGGGCCAAGAAGAAGCGACCGATCCGGAGGACAAGTTTACCTCGTGGAAATGGGTACACGGAAAGAGTACCCCACGCTCGCCGAGTTCCGGTGGCACGTCCAAACAGGCACCTTGATTTCGCAAAGCTACCAGGAAGGCATCTGGGACGTGCGTTACCGAAGCGGCGACCGGGAAATGTCTTTGCCGAAGGACCTCATTAGGGACGTGGTGCTCGACAAGTGCGTAGATGGCGTCCGGGTCGAGCCGAGCGTGCACGTCAGCAGCTTCTCGGAGCTGAAGGACGGCGTGCTCACGGTCCGCTGGAAGGGCCAGGTGCACACCGTCGACTTGCGGCGGGATACCGGAACCGTGTCGACTCAAACTATGCGGTAATTCGTGCCAGATCTGCTGATGGGAGGGGGGATTTGCAGGTTCATCGTGTGTGGTTGCCCTTCCATCCGGGCAGCGCGGAACTGAAGAACCCGAAGGCGTTATCGCCCATGGTGTCCAAGACCTGGGCGCGATTGCGCGACTTGACGTTCGACAAGTAGTAGAACTCATGATGCTCGGGCCGAGAACTACTGGCGTTAACTCAAACCGGAGGTGCCAACCATGAAATCGACAAGATGCACGTTCGTCCTGTTGATCCCGCTCTTGCTCTTCGCGGGCTGCATTGTCGTCGACCAGCTCACTACGCTCACCATCCATCCGGACGGGTCGGCTGATCTGGTGATCTTCGGCTCCAATCTCCACTCGACGCAGACTGGCGAGGAAGGCGAGCGGGAACTGGCCGAGTACAGGGCCAGGTTTGATTCGCAGAGCCAGGACGAGATGGTGCGTATTCGAGAAGCCGGCGGCAAGATCCTGCAGACCTCCTGGATTCGGCAACATGCGCCTCTCTCCAATTCTGTCTATGTCCAATTGCCCGACGCGTCGGTGCTCGAGAAATTCGGAACGTCTAAGAACGACGACGGCAGCCTGCAGATCACGACTCAATTGCAGAGTGAAGACGTGCATCGCAGGCTCGACATCCGGATCACCGCTCGCCCCGACACGTTTGATCCGTCCCCATTGTCTTTCCCCGACGTCCGGAAACTCCGACAGATGTTCGCCGACGGGATTTCGGAAACCCGCGTCGCAGTAACGAGCGGCTCGATCACCAAAGCCCTTGGCTTCACCGTGGCGAGTGACGGACAATCGGCGCTGCTGGATCTGAGCGAGACTGCGAAGATACTGCAAACGAGTGGAGGCAAGGCGGAACTGTATCTGGAGTGGGAAGTGACGAAATAGATGGAACCGTGGTAAGGAAAGGCGCCGACGAGGAGACTCGTGCCACGGCTGTGAGGTGACCGCACCGACGCGTCAGCATCGTTGACTTGAACGAGGACTGTGTGTCGATCAGGCCTTGTTTCGCAACCACTTGTACCGAACGTTTCGCGGCGTTAACCTGCGATTGTCTTGATCGGGTGGCGGAGAGCCTCGGGCCACGTGTATGCAACGTACTTTGAAAGCCTGTACACCGAGGGTGTTCCATGTTCCATTCAATTCCTGACGACGGTAACCTCTGGACTCGCCGGCATTGGCTCAAGGCGGCCGGCGCCCTGACGGTTGGGGCAACGTGTGCGCAGTCATTGCAGGCGGCAACGGAACCCGACAATCCGCCGGCCTCGACAATGCAAATCGGCATACTGATGGGGACGTTCGCGCGCCCGACGTTAGAAGCAAGATTGGACGCCGTAAAGGCCTGCGGGCTGGATTGCGTGCAACTGAGCATGAGCTGCGCGGGCCTGCCCATGATGCCCGATGAGATCCCGCCGGAACTCGTCACCCGGATTCGCCGCGAGACGGATGCCCGCGGGATTACGATTGCTTCGCTCGAAGGGACGTTCAACATGAGCCACCCCGACGCGGAGCATCGCCGGGCTGGATTGCGGCGGCTGCGCGTGTTGGCCGAGGTGTGCCAGCCGCTGGGTACGTCGAAGATCCATCTGTGTACCGGCACTCGCGATCCGGGCCACATGTGGCGGCGCCACGCGGACAACGATTCGCCTGAAGCGTGGCGCGACATGGTGTCTTGCGTCCGCGAAGCGACCGACATCGCCAGGCAAGCGGACGTGATCCTGGCCTTCGAGCCAGAGGTCAACAACGTGGTCGATTCGCCGAAGAGGGCCCGGCGGCTGATGGACGAGATCGGCTCGCCACATTTGAAAGTCACGATGGACGCGGCGAATATCTTTCACGCCGGCGAGCTGGCGCGGATGAGCGAGGTGTTGGACCAGGCGTTTGCCTTGATCGGTAAGGACATTGTCTTAGCTCACGCCAAGGACCTCAGCCGCGACGGAGACGCCGGCCACGAAGCGGCAGGTCACGGCAAGCTGGACTACGATCGCTATCTCTCCCTGTTGCATGCTTGCGGGTTCCGGGGTCCGCTGTTGCTGCACGGACTGTCGGAGGCGCAGGTCCCCGGCTGCGTGGCCTTCTTACGCGACAAGCTCGCCCGCCTGGCCACGGCAGGCGAAAAGTCCTCCTCCGGTTCAAGGTGAGATTCAACGTGGCCACTGCCGCCAGTAATCGTTCCCGCTCGGGGGAGGATACTGCGGGACCGTGGGGCAACGCCGGTCACCGGCTCACAAGCCCCATCCGCCGCCCGCAGGACACCGTAGACGTACTTTCCAGTCTTCCGGAGATCACGGACATGAGAACTCTCTTTGCCGTCACCTTCATCACCTTGACCGGCTCCATAAGTATCGGATCAGAGCTGCCACGCAGCAGCCCGGAAGCGCAGGGCGTCTCCTCCTCGGACATCCTTGCGTTCGTCGAGGAGGCCGACAAGAACATCGACTCGCTGCACAGCTTTGTGTTCCTGCGGCACGGCCACGTGGTGGCGGAGGGCTGGTGGTCGCCTTATCACGCCGAGGCTCCACACTCCCTTTATTCGTTGAGCAAGAGCTTCACGTCCACGGCCGTGGGGCTGGCCATCGCCGAGGGGAAACTCAGCCTGGACGACGACGTGTTGAAGCTCTTTCCTGAGGATGCCCCGGCCGAGCCGAGCAGTAACCTCAAGTCGATGCGGGTCAGCGACTTGCTCCGCATGTCCACGGGGCATCAGACCGAGCCGCCACGCACTCCGGATCAGCCTTGGACCAAGACCTTCCTGGCACATCCCGTCCCGTTCAAGCCCGGGACCCATTTCCTCTACAACACTTCAGCGACCTACATGCTCTCGGCCATCGTGTAAAAAGTGACGGGTGAAACCGTTCTCGACTACCTCCGGCCGCGACTGTTCGAACCTCTGGGCATCGAACACCCGACCTGGGAAACCAGCCCGCAAGGCATTTCGGCCGGTGGTTTCGGTTTGAGCATCCGTACCGAGGACATTGCGCAATTCGGCCAACTCTGCTTGCAGAAGGGCGAGTGGCGGGGCAAACGGCTTGTGCCCGAGGCGTGGATCGAGGCGGCGACTGCCCGACAGACCTCGAACGGCAGCAATCCGAACAGCGATTGGGACCAGGGGTACGGTTACCAGTTCTGGCGCTGCCGTCACGGTGTCTATCGAGGCGACGGAGCATTCGGGCAATACTGCATCGTGTTTCCCGAGCAGGATGCGGTGATCGCCATCACCAGCGGCGTGAGGGACATGCAGTCCGTCCTGAACCTGGTCTGGGACAAACTCCTGCCGGCTATGAATTCCTCAGCGCTGCCCCCCGACGATCAGGCCAGGCAGAAGCTCGAAAACACACTGAAGGGGCTGTCGTTGCGACTGCAGGAAGGTTCCGGGTCTCCCGCGGAGCGCTCGGGCAAGAAGTACGTCTTCCCGGCCAATGAACGCAAGCTGGATGCGATCGCGGTCGAGAGCGACCGAGAAGACGGCCCCGTGACGTTGGTTGCGCAATTCGACGGTGTCCAACAACGGATCGTCTGCGGCCGCGGCACATGGGAGAAGGGGCAGGTGACCTGGGGATCGTTACCCCGACAGCCGGTGGCGGCGAGCGCTGCCTGGACCACGGACAATACGTTCACGGCCAAGCTCTGCTTCTACGAGACGCCGTTTATCGTGACGGTCAGCTTGACGTTCTCCGGGGGTGAAGTGCGCTGCAATTCTGAGGCGAACGTCGGGTTCGGACCGACTAAGGAAGCGGAACTGGTGGGGAGGGCTCGTTGAGAACCGAGCCGACAATGTGGCCGTTTTCATCGAGGAGAAACCGATTCGGGTCGCCTGGCGGGGCGCTGGTGTCGAGACACGCGATTCCTTGCCGCGGAAGTTGGCCCGGCCCCCGTCTATCGCAGGCAGGCACGCGGGTCTCGGCGGCGGCAGGGCCGACCTTCTTGACTTCCGCGTTTGTTCGGCTTAGGCCTTCCCGCCGAAACGCCAACCGAGTGTCTCCCGCCCGATTCCCAACGCGGAACTTGCGGAACGGAAACAGCCCTGCGCCGCACCGCCTGCTGCTGAACTAGCCGGGAAGTGGGCGTTTGACAGCCAAAAGACTCTAGCCGGTTGGACGGTTACGGGCGACGTGAGCATCGACACGTCAAGAAATCGCGACGGCAATCGCGGCTCGCTCAAGATCGGTCCCGGCGGCAAGGCCGTGTTGAGGCTGCGCGATACCGACGAGTCGGGCAGAGTCGAAGTCTGGGTCTTTGACGATGGCGCTACACCGGAGGACGTCAAGGCCCACCGCGCGGGCCCGAGGTGGGGACTGGTCCAGAGCGACGGAAAGGCGTTGGTCATCGGAGCCCTGTACGCCGACTATCTCGGCGGCGACGAAGGCTACACGGCCAGCGATTGCGACGGGAAGGATTGGTTCGACAAGCTGTTCTGGCTGGGTGTCCGCCGCCGGCCGGCTGGCATCGTTGGACCTTCGACTTCGATCCCGAAGCCGGCCTGCAAGTGCTGCACAATGGATACGAGGTCACGGCGATCGACTCCCGAAAGATCGGTTTGAAAGGCTTCAGAGCAGAGAATGCGCGTCTGCATGCCGAGATCGCTCGGCTGAAGAAGGATTCCTCGACCTCCTCGAAACCGCGAAGCCGCCTTCCAGCGACGTCGTCAAGCCGCCGCGGCCGGCGCCGGTCGGCGGCAAGCGGCGGAAGCGTCGCCGAGGCGGCCGGCCAAGACATCCGCGGCACACCCGCCCTCTTTTTCCGCCCGAGCAATGGGACCACGCCTGGACCTATGAGCGGTCGGAGTCGGAGTTGGGGCCGGAGGGGAGCCGCTCGACGAGTTCCGCAACACGCTGACCGACCGCGTGACGCGCCGTTACGCCCAGAAGCTGCTGACGAAGATCAAGTGCTCGCTCCGCGTTTGGCACCGCCGCGAGCAGATGCCGGCCGAAAAGTGGCGACGTGCGGCCGATCGCGCCCGGAGGGCCGTGTCGCAGCGGTCGCAGCGGGCGCGGCGTGCGCCGCAACGGAGCGAAGCGCAGAACATCGCCG
>DATKZH010000049.1:0-9384 GCA_035528065.1 Thermoguttaceae bacterium
GTCAAGACCGACAGCGTGTATGACGGGCCCGGCGTGGCGATCAACGCCACGGGTGTACCAGATTACGGCAACCCGCACCCCGACGACGTGAACCTATTTGTGGATCGCATCAGGGCGGTCAACGAGTCTTTTTCAAAGTACGTCTGGATCGTCACGGTCTCGTACAAGCAGTCGGTCCTCGGCAAGAGCGCGAACCCGCTGGCCGACCCGGCGGAGATCACGTGGAACACCGAAACGGAGACACGGCCGGTCTTTGCCGACAAGGACGGCAACGCGATCTTGAATTCTGCCAAGGACTATTACGAGGACGGGGTCAGCGGCGAATTCTCTCAGTGGTGCGTCAAGTCGAAACGCAACGTCTGGCCGGTGCCGACGTGGATCAACAACTACCGCGATGCGATCAACTCTGATTCGGTCTATCTCGACGGGATTCTATTCACCGCCAGACAACTGAAGGTTTCCGGCATTTCGATCGGGACGACGCAGATTCGCAACAGGGTCCTTTTCCGCACCGTCGAGACCACGTTCAAGGCGAAGGACAGTTGGGCGAAGTCGATCCTCGATCAGGGCACGCGGTGTTATCTCGAAGACTTCGGCCACTATGCCGCCTACGACAAGGACGGTGTGAAGATCACGAAGCCTATCCTACTTGATGGCAGCGGCGGCAAGCTATCGAACCCAACTCCCGCAACAGCCGTGTTTAACACTCACTATATTTACCCGGAACAACCCTTCTCATTCCTGCTTTACTAGGTCTCTAATTATGGCAAACGAAATCACAATCGCCGCGTCCCTGCATGTCAATAACGAGTATTTCAAGTGGTACTTTCAGCCGGGACAGCTCCAAGTCACCCAGAACGCAATCGGCCGTGGCGGCCACGCCCAGTCGATCGGGACAAGCGAAGAGGTGATTGATTTCGGCGACGTTTCGACGAACGGGTACCTGATTCTCCGGAATCTTGACGACACAAACTACGTCACCTATGGCCCGCAGGAAGCGGGTTCTGGTGGCGCAATGGTGGTGTTCGGCAAACTCAACGCGGGTGAAATCGCCATTCTGCGCGTGGCCCCGACGGTGGTCATGATGGCGCAGGCCGACACGGCCGACGTGCTGCTCGACGTGACGCTGCTGGAGGACTGATGCCGCCACTGTTGCCCAAGGCGATCGAACGTATCGGCCGCGCCGTCCGGGTCGTCGAGCGCTGGAACACGGAGAACGCGCCTCCGGCCAGCGCGATGCCGGAGCCGTTCCGTTGGTTGCAACTGACGGAGAACCTCGACGCCAACGATGAGGCCGACGCAAATCCCGGGACGTGGAATCCATCCACAAAAGTCTATGCGGCCGACACGGGCCGGACGTACACCGTTCACGATCCGCACGGAAATGCCGAAGCGGTAATCGGTTCTTGGGTGCTTTGTCAGCCCCGCGGCGTCGCTAACGGATCGGTCTGGGAAATTGTGTCGGTTGCGAATCGCGATATCTGGGGCAAGCTCGACGACGCGCTAGCCTACAACGGAACGGCAACCGTCTCGATCTGGTCGGACGACTTGTCAGAAGACACGGGTGTGGACGTCGAGGGCGTCAAGCCGCCGCCCAGCATGACCGCCTCCGGAGTCGGGCCGATTGCGTCTGACTCCTGGGTCCGCATCCGTCGTCGCGCCGATGGCGTCTGGTACGTCGATCATGCGCTCGCAAAAAAGACCGTCGTTACCAGCCTTCAGTTCGCCTCTGGCAAGCTCCAGAAGAAAACGACCGACGTGTTGGTGTTCGTCGCAGGAACCGAGTCGGCATGGGTTGATATTGACGGGCAATCGAGCATCACGACGGAAGACGTGCTTACCGACTTCCAAGTCTCCGGCCTTACCCTCCAGACGAAGAGCCGATCCGTCTACGTCAACCCGGCAGCCGCCGAAACGGACTGGGTGACTGAGCATACCGGCACGGAGTGTTCGTGATGGCGATTCAGTTCCTCGACGGTCAAATTCTCTTCGTCGATGGCGCGATCGCCATGGACCCAGCGTGCTGTTGCGATGGCGGTGCGGCGGCATGTCAGCGTTGTACAAGTGGTTATGCACCAAACCAAGTTACTCTCACGGCCTCAGGCTTTGTGTCACCACTGGACTGGCTAAATGATCCATGGGTCTGCGACCGAAGCTACGACGAAAGCTACGAAGAAACCGTATTTGGAACGTACGACTGCTGGTGGAGGCACGTCTTTGAATCGCCCGTGTCCTGCACGATTGGAGAAGTGACTGGCACACTGGATAGTATCGTCTGTGCTTTGCGGCTAGTAGGCAGTTTTACGCAAATATGGGCGGCACTTGAGTTTACCTTTGATTCTGTGAAGGGTTACGGGTTAGTTGGGTTCACGAGCACGGGGTCATCAGTCACCGTCGATTGCGGTAGCTTCGACGACTTCTGCGACTTAACCGTTGGAGAATCCTTGTGCGGTGACGTTTGGCAGGACGGTGGTGTAGAGGGCGTTGGCGTGGATTACCGAATGCAGATGTGAGATGCCCTACTGTGATTCATCTGCGACCGGCCAAGATTGCACCCACTGCGGCTGGAAGTGGAAATACTGGCCCGCGCCGTGGCCGAAACACCACTGCCCCGCGTTGGTCACTCCCGAGGCCCGCGCGGCACGAGAGGCGGAATTGCGTCCCGAGAACATCGTCGCCCGCTTCGCCACCCGCTGCCAGACCGAAGGTATCCCGACCGCGAAGCTGGCCCGCTGTGCCGAGTGCCTGCACCTGTCCCCCGCGGGCTGTGGCCTCGCGGCGAAGAGCGGGGCACCGTGCAAACAGTGGCAGTGGCTCGTGGCCGAGCTTCAGTGTTCGGGTGAGTGCCAACGGTACTCACCCCCCGGTCTAGCGGAATAACCCGCGAATCCGCCGGCCAACCGCCCTCTGGCCCAATTCCCGAGCCGCCACGTCGATTCTAACGGCCTCCGGGGCCTCTGGCCGTGTCCCAACACCTTCCGGGCACCCGGGCGTCAAACGGGCTCCTGGGCGAGATACCCCCCTTCTGCCGATACTTTGGAATCCCGAAGGTTTTGCGATTGCAAACTATTACCGATGTCGATTATAATGGGGGCAGCGAGGAAGGAAAAGACCATGACACAAGAAATCACGGAACTTGGTCGCCAGTTCGCTGCGAGCCACCTGACTGTCAGCCGCAAGGACACCGCTCGCGACTTGCGAGCCCACGGCATCGAGCCGACCAGCGACACCGTGGCTGCCTGGCGGCGCGGTGCCGACCCGATCATCAATGATCGATGCGAGGCCGAGCAGCGTCGTCATTTGGCATTTGTCGAGGAGTTCGCCGCCGAGTTCGTCGCTGAGTTGCGCGCAGAGCATCCTGACTGGACTCGCGAGCAACTCGTGGAGGCCGCCGAGCCCGCCGCGTGGGAAGAGCACGATCGGCAACGGGAAGAGGAACGCGACGAAGCAAAAGCACACGTCTGGAAGCGGATCCACGAGCGACTGTACGCTGCCGGCCTAGACTGTTGTGGCGTGTCGAGCAAATCGCGCAGCCGTTACTACGGCCGTTGGGAGGGCGCGGAAGGCCGCGAGCGACTTCGCGTGTCGGATCACTCGATTGCCTACGCCTGTTCCGATTGCGCCGTGTGCATCGAGGTTGGCACCGGTTCGCCTGATGCCGACGTCATCATCGGCGAAACAGCCGAGAATGAGGAAATCGACGCCGCGATGGCCGAAGCCGTGGCCTTATTCGACGCCCGTTGCCCGGAGGAAGAGGAAGAGGAAAACTAACCGCCGCTTAGCGGTAACAGCAAACCGGGCCGCCGGGTTGGCAGGCGGTAAACGAAGAATGGGAGGATACGAGTGTGAAGCTCTACAATAAAACCCGATGCCCCAATGCCCTCGTGGAATCCATTTTACTTCGCGCCGGCAAAGCGTGCGGAAAGGTGCGCACGACGGGAGTGATCGTAATTGTGACCCGAGCCACAACGGGGCGTGTGCGGGGTCTTGCCCATGAGGCAAGCGGAGTCTACGAATTCGCCTTACGGAGATTTAAGCAACGGCACAAGGCAAAGATTACGCGGGGTCGCTGCATAAACACAGACGGAGGATACTTCTCCATTTCCCTGCCTTTGCTTTCGCCGAATGCCCGCACACACTGGGTAACGGACGCTTTGCATCGCGCCGAACAATTTTTCTGCGTTGCGGTGCATGAATGGGGCCACATCCGCGATTATCAGGCGGGCGGCAGTTGGAAATTACCTTGGGCTGTGACACGACAAGGTCATCGCCGGGAAAACCATGATGATAGGCCGGAAGAAAGGCGAGCAAACCGATACGCTCGTGAGGCGGAATCGCGGATCAAATCGGGCACGGTGCAATCCCCAGATGATGCTATTCTTGATCTAGCCTTGTGGTTGGAGGAGTCGGGGGTCTGATTGTACGAGGGTTGCCGACTGAGCACAACCCAATACCTAACAGCCGCACAGCGGCAGGAGAACGACATGGAAACGAAACACGCGCCGCCATCGCCAAGGCCGAAAGTCCGCGCCGCCATCGCCAAAGCCGAAGGGAGGAACCCATGACCACCAAACCCAAACCGTATCCGCGCCACTGTGCGATGTGCCAGGGAGATCGCGTCGAGCGTTTGATCCTGCCGAGTTATCCGCTCGAGATCAGACACAACGGAGTCCTGCACACGATCACGATCACGATCACGGATCTGCCAGTGGACCGGTGTCAAGAATGCGGCGAGGTTTTTTTCACGAACGACAGCGATGACCGAATTGAAAACCAAGTCAGGAAGGTGAGCCCATGACCGGAGCCGAAGCAGTTTTCTATGCCCGGTGGACGGTCGCCGGTCTCACTCAAGAGGAACTTCGCAAGCGATTGGGGCTCGCCACCACCGCGCCGATCTCCGGCTGGGAGAACAACCATCGCAAGCCGAAACCGGAAAGCATGGATGCAGTCTGCGAAGCGTGCGGGGTCATCGGAACGCTGTCGGGCGGGAAATGGACGATTAAGATAAGGCACTAATATACTTCACTCATCATAACCCCTGAACGATGAACGCAACCACAACCACCCACTACTTTTTCTTCCGCTTGGCCTTGCCCTTGCCCTTGCTCGGCTTCGGCTGGTCAATCGCCTCCTTCGGTACTTGGGCGATTTGCTTGAGCAGGGCCTTCATTTTGCGGTGGCCCTTGGGGGCTTTCTTCGGCATGGTGGGTTGCTCCCTAAATCGTGCAGTGCCTACACATTCCCTCTCGTCCTTCCATCGAATCGAAAAGGCCGCCGTTGTAGCCGCGAGGGTCTTTCCGGGCAAATTCTTTCGCCAATCCAGCAAGGTCTGCTGGCCAGGTGTCACGCGACGGCGAGCGGAAAGTATGCCCAATTTCTCGTTCGATCTGGACACCTTGGTTGTATCTGTCGGGCCTTTCGGCGTGCAGCCGTTTCCACTCTCGCAACTGCTGGTAGAAGCACAAGCCGCAATCTGTGCGTTGTGGAATCGTTACTCCACGTCTGTTGAGATATTCGACCACCTCTTGTTTTCTCCAGCCCCACCTGCGGAGCGGGTAGTCTTGCGACACACTGGGGATTTCTCCGTAGATGCCGCCACGCAGTTCTTCATCGTAACGCAAGCCTACGTATTGGACGCATGGGGAGTGTTCGACAAGCCACTCGATGGCTGGTTCAATCTTGAGAATCCGCGTGCAAAACCTAGCCCGAAAGTTGGGAATCATCTTCTGCTCCCGGATCAACGCCAGAAGCCCGTCGCCCTCAAAGGGATGAACCCTCACGAGTGGTTGTCCGATCAGTTGTTCCAAACGCGACCAGTGGGCAACCATTTCAGGCAGTTCGTTGCCCGTTGGGGTACAAAAAAAGGTGTACTCTCGCGGCTCGCACTCCAACAGCCGCAATGCCATAGCCGTAGAGTCTTTCCCCCCACTCAACGCAACAACGTGTCGAATGCTCATTTACAGAATCCCCATAAAGCCCGCGTCGTCAATCGCACACAACACGCGGTATGTCAGCCGCTTGTGTGCGACCTTGGAGAGAATCTCCTGGAACCGCCCGAAGTCCGACTTCAAGCGGTTGTTAAACCTGAAAGCCTGTTCCTCGACGTAGCGGTACAGGTGGAAGGGAGCCACGGCAATGTACGTTCCCTTCAGCGTCCGCTTGAACAGCGACCAAAAGTTCTCGATGCCGTTGGTGTGGGCATCGCCGTCAACGTAGCAGACGGTGTGATCTACGGCCTTGTGGCAATGGGTGAGGCACAAGTCGCCGTAGGCACTGGCGGCGTCGGTGTAGACTTGGGAGCCGTAGCGGACGCGGCTGCGAACCTCCCGCAAGAGCGAGACTTGCGTCTCTCTGCCGAGAACGCCGGTCCGCACCTGACTGGGATCGTCGCCCTTGCCGCGTTGCAGGATGCCATGCACGGCCGTCTTGCCCACGGCCCCACGGCCATGAATGACCCGCTCTCGCCGCTTGGCGTGCATGTTCTCAGCCTTGCCGCCCACATACGTCGTATCGGCCTCTGTGGGGCCGTCCAGCGTGTCCGGGGCCGAAGCCTCCATTGCCAGCCGGATGCGGTGCAGGACGAACCAGGCCGTCTTCTGGGTCACTCCGATGGCCCTGGCAAGCTCGTAGCTCGAAATGCCGTTCTTGCAGTTGGCCACACACCAGACGGCCACGAACCACTTATCGAGGGGCAGAGGGCTATCCTCGAAAATGGTCCCCACCTTGGCGGAAAACTGTTTCCGGCATTCGCGGCACTGGAACATTCGACGGCTCTTGATCTCTCCGATGCTTCGGCCCCCACACTCGGGGCAAACAATCTTCCCGTCAGGCCACTTCGCCTTGACCATCAGTTGATGGCAGACTTCGGGATCGGCGTAGTAGCGGACGGCCTCCATCAGCGTTTTCGGGGTAGGCATGGCTTCGACTCCGCAAGGTTTGAGTCATGTTCTACCCCTTATTATAGCAATGCCGTTTGATGAGTCAAGTATATTAGTGCCTAAGATAAAACCGCTCGAGAAGTGACGCGACCTAGCCCGGCTTCACGCCGGGCTTTTTTATGCGCGGTCCAATCGCGCCACGATCCACTCGGCCATTTCCATCGCGTTCTGCGCCTCACACCGCGAGCACCCCCGGCCCCTGTGCTCTTCGCCGCATCCATCGGGCGGCTTTAGCAGCGCGAGAAAGTCCTTCAGTGAACAGGGTGGGTCATCGGGAAAGCACCACATGAGAAATGCCAGCCGCTTCGCCGACACGTCGCCGCGCAGTTCGCGGACACAATCCTCCGGCGACAGACCGTCGAGATCGAAGGCAACTCTGCCCGCCGCCTCGATCCGCTCACGCTCGGCGTCGACCAGGCTCTGCTGTGCTCGAGCCACCGCCTCGGCTGCCGTGATTTCTTTCTTCGCCATTCTAGGCTCCCTCTGGGTCGCGGCCACTTTGTAGGCGGTGACGAATTCGGCCAGTAGTGTCAGGTCTGCCAAGTCCTGCGGAGTCTCAATGCCGCACATTTTTCGCATGACTATGCCTCGACCGGTGCGGTTGACTAGATCGAAGAGTGCCTGGCTGATCGGCAGTAAGGGGAGCGCTATCGCGTTTGGTTTCTCTGTCATTCTACAGTCCTTTCTGATCTGAGCGCCAGCCCGTGCGCTAGCTCGACAAGCTACCGTATAACCCCCTTGGGCGGGTAGGTCAGTTGGTTAGACCGCAACCTCGACAAGGTTGAAGTCCCCGGTTCGAGTCCGGGTCCGCCCACTGAAAAACGCGACGCGGTCTCCGGGAACCGCAAGGACCGGACAGCAGGCCGGGTCGGTTTGCTGTGGCCAGACCGCGCCGCGTTGAACTTCGGTGGAAAAACGGCCGGGGTGGCGGGGAGACCGCAAGGCCCCCGGCGTCTGCATTTGGGCGTGGAAACCGCCACGGCCGTTTTTCCTCTTGACTTCATGTAGTCTTTATATCACAATAGGAACATGGAAACAATGCCTGAAAAAACCGATGCCTTTCGCGCCAATGTCCGACGCTTCACTAAACTTCGAGGCATGACGTACGGGGAACTGGCTGTCAGGGCCACCTTGTCCCGGGAGTGGCTTTCCAAAATGCTGGCCGGGCGTTCAAATCCAACGCTCCCCGTGTGCGAACGGATTGCCATCGCCCTCGGCACCTCGATCGAGGCCCTGGTCGCAGCCGACCCAACCCCCCCACAGAAAAAAGTTTCGGAATTTTGCCAAACTGGTATTGACGAGCCTTAACCTATAGGCTAATCTAGCTTTCGTCGATACAAAACGCTTTCCACGTTCAAACGCACCCTCTGGCCCGTTTCTCGGGCCGCCCGGTGCCAAACGCCGAGCCCGGACGCGACCATGATAATTTCATGGACGAGCTTATCCCCGGTATGTAATATAGCTCTAGTAGCTTTTCATTGCTCGCAGGTGGGAGACGGACCGAATTGTCCGGGCCGGACACCGGTGCCTGGGGCTTGTCGTGCTTCTTCGCGATGTGCTGATTCAGTACCTCGCGGGACGGAGCTTGCGATCATCAAGCGCGGAACAACTCGCGCTGGCATGTCGTTCCCTAGACCTCTTTCTCGGCCGTCCGGCCCTCTTATCCGACTTGACTGCGGCGACGCTCGCCGCCTTCTTGCACGCTTATCTTGCGCATCACGCCGCGAGTACGACCAACTCCAAGCGCAGGGCGATTCTGACTCTCGCGCGATGGGCATCGAAGCGGGGGCTCGCTTGCCAAAACTGCCCTGCCGATGTGCCGACCGCGCGGGAGCCACGACGCATCCCGCTTGCCTGGACCGTGGACGAGATCGAGCGGCTGGTAGCGGCCGCGCGGGGATGGCCCGGCTGCGTCGGCACCATCCCCGCACGACTTTTTTGGCCGTCCTTATTTCTTGCCACCTACGACACGGGCTGTCGAATCGGAGCCCTTCGATCGGCGCGATCGGTCGATCTCTCGATGGCCAACCGCTCACTGGTCATTCAGCCGGAGGCCACCAAGACAAACGTCGGCTGTTGCTATTGGTTGCACGATCAGACGATTGCCGCTATCGCCGGCCACTACGATTTGGCGCGCGAGTTGGTCTGGCCCTGGCCGCATTGCCGGCGTCTCTTTTGGACGGCCACTCGGCGGATCGTGGAAAAGGCCGGCCTCGTGGCGGACCGGCGGGGGATGTCGCTCTATCACAAAATCCGCCGGACCTGCATCAGCTATTGTGCCACCGTCGATCTGGCTCTCGCTCAACAGCAGGCCGGCCACAGCGACGCGCGCCTGACGGCACGGTGCTACATCGACCCGCGAATCGCCCGGCGGCAGTCGGCCGTGGACGTGCTACCACGGCCGGACCTCTGAACTACCCGCGCGAAATCCGGAGTCGCGCCCGGC
>DATKZH010000050.1:0-3812 GCA_035528065.1 Thermoguttaceae bacterium
CGGCAACGGCCTTCACTCCGCCGGGGAAACGTTCCCGATCCGGCAGCCAGGTGCCCACCTGCGGCCACTTGCCCCAGTTTTCGATGCCCAAAGGATCCACGATGCCGGGGTACCATCCGGCGTCCATCCACCAATAGTCCAACCTGGCGTCGTTGCTGACCAGTTGCTCGATGTATTTCTTCTCGCCCGCCTCGTTCTGGTTCAGTCCCGCGCACATCGCGGAAACGGGCGGCGGCAGGTTCCCCTGTCGCCGCGGCAGGTTGTGGGCAAGCATCCAGCGACGCCACATGTTTTGCGAAACCGTGACGTCACCTTCCCAGAACATGAGGACCGCCAACGGCGTGCGTATTTCCTCGCCCGGTTGCAGTCGCAGATGCGTCAGTTCCTGTCCTCCCTGGATCCGCGGTTTGCCTTCGGCCGTGACCGCGAACCGCGCGGTCCACTGTCCCGGCCATCCCAGCGCGATGATGACGCCGCCGGCGCCGTTCTGGAGGTTGAAGTAAGGGAACGCCACGCTGGTCGGGCGGCCGCCCACCGGGGAGAACCTTGCTTCCGAACCGGGCGTAAGCGTCTTGCTGAAGGGTTCGTACGCATTCAAGGCGCAGGTGTCGCCCTGGTTGTGATGCAGGACAAGATCGCCCTGCCCATCCAGCAGGATGTCTAATGCCTGAACCTGTTCCAAGATCGGAACGGCGGCCTTTCCGGTATTCTCGATGAGTAACGTCCACTCCACGACCGGGTAGTCCGCGTAGTCCACCGCTACGCAGCGGACTTCCAGCCCGGTCTTCGGATCAGTCCATTGCAAGCCATGTTGGGTCCGCGCATCGTCAAGACGCTTGCTCTCCTTCTACACCGGCCACTCCGCGAGCCATTTCGCCGAGGACTGTCCGTCAAAGGTGAACGAGAATGGCAGGCTCGGCCTGACGTCTGTCAGATGCTCCTTGATCCACTTATTCTTCATCGTTGCTTTCTCCTGCTGTGTGGTTGTGGTCGTCTAGGGACTCGCTTCATCGTCACACCTTAAACCCGAGTTCGTTTGCGGCGGCGGCGAGAAAACGCCGGTGGTACTCCGGCATCAGCCCGCGCTTGTCGGGACCGGCGTTCAACAGGAAGTTCGCTTTGCCGGCGCGCGCCTGGCGGTACCAGCCGCAGATCGTCTCGACCGCCGGATGGCTGTAGCAGTCGCCCTCGTTCCAGAACCATTTCGGATTCAGGCTGGTACAATATTCCAAGGGCAGGAAGACCTCGCCACGCTCGGGATCGGTGAAAATCGGGTCCAGGACCGGCTCGCAGACTTTCTCCTGCCAGATGAAGTTGAAGTGCTCGGAGGTGCGAATGTCGACCGGGTGGTATTTGATCCCGCCCGGCCGGTCGCTGGAGGAGTTCATCACCACCAGGCACTCGTCCTGGAGGCGGTGGATGTGCTGGTAGAGTTCGCGCCAGCGCCAGCGCTCGCCGTGGGTAAGGCCCGAATGCGGATCCGCCGCCCAGGCAGGATCGTAAGGCCATTGGCGGGTGGGATGGTCCTTGTCCCAGCCGCCATCGAACCAGAGTTCGACGATCGGGCCGTATTGGGTAAGCAGCTCCTGTATCTGGGCGAACATGTAGTCGGCATAGGCCGCGTCGTCCTCGTAGCGGGGGCAGTTGCGGTCCCAGAGCGAGTAATAAAGCCCCGGCCGGATCCCGGCCTTGCGGAAGCTCTCGACGAAACGGCCGACGATGTCCGGCCGCCCGGGCGAGTTCTTCGTGCAGTATTCTGTGTGCCGACTGGGCCAGAGGCAGAAGCCGTCGTGGTGCTTGGTGGTGAGCACGGCATATTTCATCCCGGCGGCCGCCGCCATTTCCGCCCACTGGTCGGTGTCGAGCTTGGCTGGATGGAAGTTGGCGGCCGGGAACTTGCCGTCGCCCCAGCCGGCGGCGGTGAAGGTGTTAGGCCCGAAATGGATGAAGAGGCCGTAGCCGAGGGCCATCCACTGCTGCTGGGCCTTGGAGGGGGTTGCCGGGCTGGGGCTTCCGCAAAGCGGGGGTTGCGAGACCGGCATTCGCTCGGCCGCGGAATCGGCGGGGTTCGTAGAGATATCGCCCGGCCTCTTGTTCGCGAGCGTAACCAGCGGGCCATGGTTCGCATGTCGGTATTCACCGTGTTTGCTGGCTGTTTGATACATCGCCACGACATTCTCCGTGGGCGAATTGTCCTGTAACGCGTGTGTCGGCGCGAAGCAGTACCCGCCTCCCGGCATCATGATGTCCAGAGTCTCCCGGCAGTAGCGGACAACGTCGGCAACCGTGCCGAAGGCCACAGGCCCTGCTGTGCTGATGCACCCATGAAACGCCAACCGTCCACCAAACTTCTTCTTGAGAAAGGATGGCGACATGTCCGTGGCTTCAGGCTGGAGTGTATCCACGGCGTCAATGCCCATGCTGATGAAGTCCTCGTACGCCCAACTCGAAGATCCGCAGGTGTGAATCACGATCTTGGCGCCGAACGCCTTTCCCAGATCGACGAACTTCTGATAGCGAGGGCGAATGTGTTTGCGGAACACCTCCATCGAGATCATGGGGCGATTCTGCGTTCCCAGGTCTTCGCCAAGCCATAGGATGTCGATGCCTCCGCGGGCCGCCTCGAAGGTGCGACGCGCCACCTCCATCTGAATCGCGAAGCGGCGATCGCCCAGTAACAGGCCCGCGGGGTCGTCCGTGATCAGGTCAACCAAGGTCTGTTCCATGCCGCGCAACATGCCGTTGCCATTGATCAAGTCGCCGAAGCAATACAGGCACACGGCGTATTCGCTCATGCGCCTGCATTGGTCCAGGACGCCGCTGTAGTCGTACTTGTCAGGGTCGGGCATTCGCCAGCGGGCGACTTTATCCTCGTCGGCCTCCTGCAAGGGGAAGTCGCAGAAATCCCAGTAGCCCCCGCTCCCGTGCTCAATCCATCGCTGATGAATACCCCAGTTGTCCACCCGGACGCCGCGTTCGGCAATGTCCTCGTGCAGACGCGGTCCGACATACGGAGCGGCGACTCCTCGAAAATCCACGCCCAGCGCTCTGCGGAGTCCCTCGCCGTCGTCCGGCTTGAGCCCAAAATGCTTCTTCAGGCGTGCGTCGATACCCGGATTGGCGTCGTAGTCGATAGGCACACGGTCGGCCGCCGCGCACGAAAGCGTCGTCAGCACTCTCTCCTTGGATGTCATAGCTGTTTCCTTCATGCGAACTCCTTTGTTGTTCTCATTTCCGCATGATCTGCTGCGTCTCCAAAAGATCGGTCTCCGCCAACTGCCCATCCCGCCCTGCCCGCAAGGTCAGAAGCGCGAAGGGCGCGAGTGCCACCGGCGCCAGGCGATGGTCTCACTATGTGCATGTGCATTGCGCACCGTGATGGGCTCCGCCGCGGCGTAGTTGCGCATCTGGATTTGCCAGCTATTGTAAGCAGCCTGCGACTCTTTGTCAACACCGAATTCGATCTCGCTCCTCGCCGACTATTGGCGGCGCTCCCGCATATTTCGCTCTCAGATGCCTTTAAGTCTCGGATGACCCCCGTTAGCGTCTGAAATGAGCTTCATCACCGCGTTACAAGGATCAGTGCGGATCGATCAATGATCCCCAGCGGCGATGGAACCGGCGAAGTGCCCCCTGTTTACTGTGCCCAGGCATCCTGGGCGTAATCCACAATCTCCAGCCCGCGGATGTCGGACGGGTAGTCGACCATCGGCTTGCGCGGGAACTCGTAGCGATAATCACAGGGGCCATGTCCGGGGTAGTCGCGGATCTGCTCCAGCCACCAGTTTTCGTGGGCGCGGTCATCGGTGAAC
>DATKZH010000051.1:0-11699 GCA_035528065.1 Thermoguttaceae bacterium
CGTGAGCGCATTCCGTTGACAAACCGCTGGCCCGCGGCCAGACTGAATGTCCGGCGTGGCCCGCAATCCGGCACCCAATCCGGACCGCAGCCTTGCCCGCACGGTCTCGCTCGCGAATCATTGACCCGGACGTGATTCGACGCCGTCCGGCGCGGCGACCGTGGGTGGCGTCTTGTGCTTGTGATGGTGGTATGTCTCGATGTCTTCTGTTTCAAGAGGAGGGCTACCCTATGCTTCGCAGATGGGAATTGGCGGTCGTCGCGGTGGCGGTCACGTTGTTGTTGGCCGCTTGCAGCAGCCAGGCAGCCCCGCTCGCCGAGCTGAAGATCGGGGCCCCGGCCCCGGATTGGTCCGGGATTATCGGCATCGATGACAAGGAGCACGGCTTGGCCGACTGCAAGAAGGCCAAGATCGTCGTGATGGTCTTCACCTGCAACCATTGTCCGGTCGCGATCGCCTATGAGGACCGCCTGGTCGCCTTGCAGAAGGACTACAAGAAAAAGGGGGTGCAACTGATCGCGGTCAACGTGAACAACCTTAAGGCCGACACGTTGGAGCCGATGAAGGTGCGGGCGAAGGAGAAGGAATTCAACTTCCCCTATCTGTACGACCCCACGCAGAAGATGGGTCGCGATTACGGCGCCAAGGTCACGCCGCACGTCTTCGTGCTCGACAAGGACCGCGAGATCGCCTACGTCGGCGCGGTCGACGACAACAACAACCCCAAGAAGGCGGAGAAGCAGCACCTCCGCGACGCCCTCGACGCCCTCCTGGCCGGCGAGAAACCGGCCACCGCGGAAACCACGCCCCGCGGTTGCAGCGTGAAGTACGAGAATTAGGATGACGTATCGAGCCGGCGTGGTGCCTGTGGTTGGCCTTTTGGGGCTGGTCCTCGCCGGATGCCCCGATCGGTCGCTGCCGCCCGACCCGCCCGGCGCGACCCTCCCGGCCGAGGAATCGAATACGGAGGCCAACGGCCGGAAGGAAGCTGCCGAGACGTCCGAGCCCACGGTGCCGGACGCCGGCGACAACGTCGCTTCGGCGCCGGGCGACGCCGTCACCGTGCGCGTGGTCGACGCGACCGAGTTCGCCCAAGTGGTCCGGCAGTATCGCGGCAAGGTCGTGCTCGTCGACTATTGGGCGACCTGGTGCCTGAGCTGCCTGGAGCTGTTTCCGCACACCGTCGAGCTCTCGAAACGTCTTGCCGACCGGGGCCTGGTCGTGATCTCGCTCAGCATGGACGACCCGGACGACGAGCCGAGCGTGCTCGACAGGCTCCGGTCCAACGGGGCCACGTTCGACAACTTCATCAGCCGCTACGGCGGCTCGGACAAGTCGGCCGAGGCGTTCGGGCTCGAAGACCTCGTGCTGCCCAAGTACCGGCTCTACGATCGCGCGGGGGCGCTTCACCGCACGCTCGAAAGCAGCGCAGGCCCCATCCGGGCCGAAGACGTCGATCGCGCCGTGGAGGAGCTGCTCGCTCGGCCGTAGCCGGATGCGATCGAGCCGGCCGGCTCGACGCCGTTCCTGCCACCAGTTCGCGTGAGTGCAGGAGCCGATACGGCGCCTGGTCGTGTCCCAGGAGTGTGTGGGGACGCCAAAGGGTTCCCCCGTCGGAGGGGAATGTGGACTTGCCGAGCCGTTGACACCCCCCACAAACGCGTGGTAGAGTATGGCTGTGCCACGGCTGGAACGCTAGGGAGGGGAGCCGGAGTGGGGAAGCCGAAGAAGGGCGGCGGCAAGAGACCTCCAAACCACGACATGGGACCTGAACATCGGTTCGCTCTTGCCATTAGGCGAGCCGATCTCATCGAGCGGATTGTCGTCAACTTGACTTGGGCCCTTGCCGTTGTTGGGGGCGTCTACTTTGCCATCTATTTGCCCATTAAGGTTACCGCGGGCAAAACTACTACCATTCAATATCTGGTTAGTTGGCTTGCGGACTTCAACGTGCATGTTGCACTGGCATGGTCCACCGCCGCCGCGTGTGTGTGGTGGGGCTCGCGAGAGCGGAAGAAACGCCTGCAAGAACGGGCGGAACGAGACGAGCGAATCAAGCAACTGGAAACGCAGCTTGACCCGAATAGAACCTCAAGCAACCTTACCGTCGACGGCCACGCGGTACAACGGGAGGCAAAGAAGTGAACGCCTACATTCTAACCGAGTGCGTGGTGAGCCTTGCGATCTTGGCCTACGTCTACTTCGGCCTGGTCTGTCGGTTGCGCCGTGACGAGTTTCGCGCCGACATCCGCCGGCTACGCGATGAGCTGTTCGACTACATGTGGAAGGCGGGCCGGGATTTTGGCGACCCGTCATACCTCGGAACACGACGAATTCTCAACGGGATGTTGCGGCTGTCAAACCGCGCCTCTGCACTCAAGTTCGTCGTGACGCTCGTCACAACCGCGTTGATCGTGCGAGATGGCGAGACTCTGTGCGATCCGATACCAGAACCAGAGGATCCGGAGTTCCGAGAGAAGCTTGAGAGGGTACGGCGGCTGGCTCTCGCTCGCTTCCTGCGGTTCATCTTCTTGGAGGGCCTCACAGGGGTGCTGGTTCGCGTCTTGGCCATTTCCGGCTGCGCCATCCGTTTTGTGGCTCGGTTCAAGGAGCGGGTGGCCGATGAGGCCCGCGGGTCCCTTCTGCAACAAGGCTACTTCTTTGGCGACCCCGACTTGCCAGCCGAAGAAAGGGCTAGCTTGGGCTTTTGACACCCAATCTCCTGCGAGACACGTCGCGACTCTTCAATTGTCGTCTGGCGGCAAGAAGCTCAGCTCCCCTAGATCCTCAACCGGGCAACACGCAATTAGGACACTGCCCGGCGCCTCTTCGTACTTGCGTTGATCCGCACAGACGGGGTATCCTGTTGGATTGGATGCGATTGACCTGATCGAACGCAACTCGCCCCGCGCTTGCCCTTTGCAGTTAACATGCGCCATACCGCCCAACTCGCCCCGTGGCTTATTCTGGCGGCGCTGCTCGTGCCGACGGTGCTGACGAACGGCCCGGGGCCCCTGGCAGCCGAGAAAGAGCCGGAGACGCTTCCCGAGAAGATCGACCGGCTCATCCAGGAGCTTGGCCACCCGAAGTACTCCGTGCGAGAGAAAGCGCAGGAGGAATTGGCCGACCTCGGGTTCGAGGCCTACGACGCGCTGACCGCGGCCGCCGACCACGAGGACCTGGAGATCGCCACCCGGGCCAACTACCTGCTGCGCTTGATCCCCGCGCAGTGGAGCATCGAGAACGAGCCGGAAGAAGTCCGCCGCTATCTCACGTACTATCAGTCCCAGGATCGGGAAGTGCGGATTGCGGTGCTCAAAGAGCTGGCCCACTTGCCGGGCGGGATCGGCGTGCCCGCGCTCTGCCGGCTGGTCCGGTTCGAGAAGTCGACGCTCTGGTCCAAGCACGCGGGCATCGTCCTGTTGAACTGGGAGCCGGTCGACAAGACGGGACGTGCGCGGTGGACGAAGGCGTTGCGGGAGCATCTGGGGCAGAGTGCCCGGCCGGCCGCCCAGTGGCTCCGCACCTACCTCCAATTCCGCGACGACCCCAAGGCGGCGTTGGCCCCATGGGTCAAACTGGTGGACGAGGAAGAGACCGTGCTGCGGCGCTCGCCCGAGCAGTCGAGCCCCCGGATCGTCGCGGCGCTGTTGTACTACCTGGCGATGGCGCAAGCCGAGGGAGGCGATGACGAGGCCGCGGAGAAGACGGCCCGGGAGGCCGGCCAGTTCAGCCCGGTCCGAAGCGACACGCGGCTCAGCGCTCGGGAGGACGTCGCCGGCGCGCTCAGGCGGCGGGGAAAGCTGCGCTGGGCGGAGCTGGAGTATCGCCAGGTGATCGAGGCCGGACTATCGTCTCCGAAGGTCCGCGCCGGGCTCACGCTCTCCGAGATGCTGCACGACGCGGGAGAAGACGTCTCGGCCGCCGAAGTGCTCGCGCAGGTCTTGGAGGTCGACAAGCAAGAGTGGGAGCGGATCCTCAACCGCATCGGGCGGACCGGCCGGGAAATCCAAGCGCGGACGAGCTACTTTCGGGCATGCCACGCGGCCGAGCAAGGCGACCGGGCCGCGCAGCGCAAGCTCCTCGACGAGGCCATCGGGCACGATCCGGCCGAGCTCGACGCCCTCATCGCCCGCTATCAACTCCCCGACGCCGAGCCCGAATACCGCCGGGAAACGGTCGAGCTGATCAGGAAGGCCGCCGCCGCGCTCAGCTTAGCGATCGCTCAAGCCGACGACGAGCCCGCCTACTACAACCAGTTCGCCTGGCTGGTCGGCAACACCGAGGGCGACTCCGACGAGGCCCTGCGGTGCGCCCAAAAGGCCGTCGAGCTCGAGCCCGAGGCGGCCGCCTATTTGGATACGCTGGCCCACGTCTACTTCGGTCGGGGTGACGTGGAAAACGCCGTCAAGCACCAAACCAGGGCCGCCGAGCTCGAGCCCTATTCCGGCTTGATCGCCAAGAAGCTCGATGTCTTCCAAAAGGCACTCGAGGAAGGCCGGGGGAAGAAGCCGCAGAAGCAAGACGAGAAAACGGCAAGCGACGAGACAACCACGAAGGCGCAAGGCGAGAAGAGGACCCCGGAACCGGAAAGCCCCCCGGAACCGGAAAGCCCCCTGAAAACCGAGAGCCCGCAGCCGGAGTGAACGGCCCGCGTGCCGCCGCGGATGCTTACGCCCACGCAGCCCTGACGCGGGAATCCTACCCGATGAAAACGCTCGATGTGAACGGAGTGGAGCTGGCCACGGTCGATCGGGGCGCCGGCGTGCCCGTCGTCCTGGTCCACGGCTTCCCCTTGGATCACACGATGTGGGACGCCCAGGTGGAGGCGCTCGCGCGCGCGTATCGGGTGATCGCCCCTGACCTGCGCGGCTTCGGCCGAAGCGGCGTGACCGAAGGCAGGGTCACCATCGAGCAGTTCGCCGACGACCTGGCCGCGCTGTTGGACGGGCTGGGAGTCGACGAGCGGGTCGTGTTGTGCGGGCAGTCGATGGGCGGATACGTGGCGTGGCAGTTCTGGCGCAAATACGCGCCGCGGCTCCGAGCGCTCGTGTTGTGCGACACGCGGGCGGTGGGCGACACGCCGGAGGCGGCCCGGGGACGCCTGGAAACCGCCGACCGCGTGCTCCGCGAGGGTCCGGCGCCGCTTGCCGAGGCGATGCTCCCCAAGCTGCTTCCCGAATCCTCGCGGAAGAAGAATCCGCACGTCGCCGACTCGCTTCGCCGGGTGATCCTCGCCGCCGATCCCCGGGGAATCGCCGCCGCCGCACGGGGAATGGCCGAGCGCCCGGACGTCACCGCCCTGTTGGGGCAAATCCGTTGTCCGACGCTGGTCCTCGTCGGCCGGCTCGATCGGATCTCGACGCCCGACGAGATGCGCGCGATCGCCGACGCGATCCCCGGCTCGCGATTCGTCCCCATCGCCGAGGCCGGTCACATGTCGCCGATGGAAAACCCGGACGCGGTCAGCGCCGCGATGCTCGGGTTCCTTGCGGAGTCCCTCTGATCCGGGTGCCCTGGGGTGCCACGGGCATCTTGCCCGTGCACCGGCGAAACGCCAGCGGCACCCTCCCGCGGCGCGATCTCACGGGATCTCGATCAGCGACTGGCTCTTGACGATGGCGTAATCGTCCGGGAAGGTGTGAAAGGCCTGGATCATCAGGCTGCGGCTGCGGGTCTGCACGTTGATGTAGCTGATCGCGCCCAAGGCCATGCGGCCGCTGGAATCGAATTTATGGAACATCCCCTGTCGCTGGCCGTCGCGGGCGAGTTCTTCCTGGAAGGTCCAGAACACCTCGGGCTCGACCGGCTCGAGCTGAAAGCCGACCTCATACGTCACGCCCCCGCGACACTCGACGCGATCGTGCCGCTCTCCTTTGAGCCGGTACGACATCAACCGCCGTCGTTCGGGCAGCGGCGGGCGGGCGGAAGTGACCACCTCGGTCAACGTCAGGCCCGCGTAGCGCCACGTCATCACGTGTCCGGTGCCGGTGATGTCGATCTTCGCCTGGTAGCCGCCTCGCTTCACCGTTCGCGTGGAATAGACCTCGAAGAGTTCCGGATGGAGAGGCCGCCCATAGAGTCGAAAAACCAGCTCCGCGATCTTCGGTCGAACCGTGAGTCGGTCGGTAGGCACGACGTTGACTCCTTCCTCTTCTCAAATATACGCGATGGACGGGGATGAGCCACCTATGATACGTCCCCATTATAAGCGTTGTCTGCAATACGCACAAACGGGCTTTTTTTCGCCCTCGAAGAACCGGCTCGATTTCGGACTTGACAAATCGCGAGTCGTTGTTCAAGGCCGCGGAATGCTAGCACCGGAGACGGCATCGGGGAGTGCGGATCAGGAAGAATGGAAGCGACCTGCCGGCTGCCCGCCGCCTCGTTCGCCGATCCGGCCGCAGCAGGCGCACACCGCAAGCCCCACCCGATCAGAACAACCCGACCAGGATGTCGTACCCGGCGTGCGTACCGGCAGCGATGCCGAAGCCTCGGTAGACAAACAGCAGGCTGAAGAAGACCCCGGCCAAGAAACGGAACGTCAAGCTAAACCAGAAGCCGGCGTCCGTCAAGCGGAGTGCCTCGCCTGCATCGCCCACGTAGTGGGCCGCCGCGAAGACCAGACTGGTCGAGAGGACGGCGAAGAAGACGCTCGGGCGGCGGCTTGTGCCCAAACGTTGGAGTGTCCACGCCACCGCGGGTAGCAGCATCAGCCGGAACAGCAGCTCTTCGTAGACTCCCGCCCCGAGGAACCCGACCGTGTCCCGAACCGTGCCGGAGACGTCGATGGCCGCCACCGGTGGCCCGACCGGGGAGGCAAGCGGCCCCACGGCAGCCTGAAACACGGCCCCCTGCAATTGCAGGATCAGACACAGACCGAGTGCCAACAGAGTGCACTCCACCAGCATCCCCGAAAGGACCCCGTTGGAGAGGCGCCACGGTTTGCCCGTCGTATGGTGCCAGCTCAACAGGATAACGACCGTAAGTACCGGCAGCAGAACGTATTGGCCGAACCCCGCGCATTTCAACAGCTCGCGGAGCCACAGATCGGCGCCGTTGCGGACCGACTCGGGCCCCAGCACCACCACGCCCAGTTCGTAGATGACCAGAAGTGGTGCGATGAATGCCAAGCTGGTCATCGGCCTGACCGACTCGGCCCAATAGCCGGCGGCCAACCCCGCGCTCGGACGGAGGTGGTGAGGTACGGAATCCATGAAAGATAGCCCGTATGCGGCAAATGGCGCAATCTACGCAGAGCGAGCCTTTGCTCATTTTCGACTGACGCCCAACGGTCGCTTGAGCCGCGACCGATGCGAATCGGCCGAGTCTAGGTTCTTTGGTGCCCTGGAACACGTACAGGTGAGTCAAGTTTCCGAAAGACCGCTCGTTGGTCTGAGGTGCTGCCTCGCTAAGAACTTCAGAAAAAACCGCTATAAGAGTGGCTTTTGGCAATCACGGCAAATCGGCTAGGATATGCATTTTGAGCATCTTTGGCACTCGACCGTCCCCGGCGCTGGAGATCCTCTCGCATTGCCACGCATTCCCCAGGGAACCGTCCCCCACGAAGATCCATGACTGCCACACTCGAGGAAGTCTACCAGCGGCTCTTGGCGGCCTTCGGTCCGCAGCATTGGTGGCCGGGTGAGTCGCCCTTCGAGGTGCTCGTCGGGGCCGTGCTCGTCCAGAACACGGCCTGGCAGAACGTGGCCAAGGCGATCGACCGCCTCAAGGCCGCGGATCTGCTCGATCCGCACGCGCTTTTCGCCGTGCCCGCTGAAGAGCTCGAGGAGCTGATTCGGCCGGCCGGATACTTTCGGGTCAAGACGGGCAGGCTCCGCAACCTTTTGGAGCTGCTGGTGGAGCGCTACGACGGCTCGCTCGACGCGATGTTCGCCACCGATCTGGAGACGCTGCGCGCGGAACTGTTGGGCATCCGCGGCGTCGGTCCGGAGACGGCCGATTCGATACTCTTATACGCGGGCGGGTTTGCCACGTTCGTGGTCGACGCCTACACCCACCGCGTGCTGGCCCGGCACGGCTGGATCGACTTCGACGCCGACTATTACGCGATCAAAGACCATTTTGAAAGCGGGCTGGAGCGTGACGCGGCGTTGTACAACGAGTACCATGCGCTCCTGGTGAGTGTGGGCAAGCTGCACTGTCGCAAGACGCCCAAGTGCCACGGCTGCCCGCTGGCCGACCTGCTGCCCGACGGAGAGCCGCTGGAGCCGGAAGGCTGAGGCGCGGAAACGGAATCGATCACCAAGCAATAGTCCGCCCGACGGACGACCCGTGTGAAAACATGATGTCGCTATTCGAAGCCAGCGAGGAGGCGAATCGGCGCGGCGCGCAACCGCTTTCGGCGCGGATGCGGCCGGCGTCGCTGGAGGAGTTCGTCGGTCAGGAGCACTTCCTCGGCGAAGGGAAGCTGCTCCGGCGACTGCTCCGGGCCGATCGTCTGGGCTCGGTGATCTTCTACGGTCCGCCGGGCAGCGGAAAGACGACGCTCGCCCGGCTTCTGGCCGGCGAGAGCAAGAGCGTGTTCCGGCAGCTCAGCGCGGTCACCAGCGGGGTGAAGGATTTGCGGGAGATCCTCACCGAAGCCCGCGACCGGCTCTCGGCCGCCGCCCGGAAGACGCTGTTGTTCATCGACGAGATCCATCGCTTCAACAAGGCCCAGCAGGACGTCCTTCTGCCCGACGTCGAGGAGGGCGTGGTGATCCTCGTCGGGGCGACCACCGAGAACCCGTTCTTCACGATCAACAGTCCGCTGGTGAGCCGCAGCCGGGTGTTTCAGTTCGAGCCCCTTTCCGCGGATGAGATCAAGACGCTCATCCGGCGCGCCCTGGCCGACAAGGAGCGGGGCCTGGGCGGCTACGACGTCCGGATGCGCGACGACGCCCTCGACTTCCTCGCCGAAGTGAGCGACGGCGACGCCCGACGCGCGCTCTCGGCGCTGGAGATCGGCGTGCTTTCCTGCGACGCGTCCCCCATCGAGTTCACGCGGCAGTTGGCCGAGGAGTCGGTCCAGCGCAAGGCCGTCCAGTACGATCGCGACGGCGACATCCACTACGACGCGATCAGCGCGATGATCAAGAGCATCCGGGGCAGCGACCCGGACGCCGCCCTCTACTGGCTCGCCCGAATGCTCGAAGGCGGCGAAGACGTGCGCTTCCTGGCCCGGCGCCTGGTGATCCTGGCCAGCGAGGACGTGGGCAATGCCGATCCGGCCGCGCTCGGCCTGGCCGTGGCCGCCGCCCAGGCCTGCGAGCTGGTCGGGCTGCCCGAGTGCCAGATTCCGCTGGCCCAGGCGGTGACCTACCTGGCCTGCGCGCCCAAGTCGAACGCGGCCTACGTGGGCATCACGGAAGCCCGGCGCGACGTGCGCGAAGGCCGCGTGTTGCCCGTCCCCGTCCACCTCCGCGACGCCCACTACCCGGGCGCCAAACGCTTGGGGCACGGCGCGGATTACGATTATCCCCACGACCACCCGGACGCGATCACCGCCCAGGACTACCTGGGGGTCGAGCGGGAGTACTACCGGCCGACGGATCGCGGTTTCGAGCGCGAGCTGGCCGAGCGGCTCGCCGCGATCCGTGCCCGGCTGCGGCGCCGGGGCGACGCGGAGTCTCCCTGAAGCGATTTTGCGACGGACTCGTTACGACGCAGAAGCGTCGCAACGATCTGTGCGAAAAGAAGTTACGGCGGCGACCTGGGGAATCCTCCCGCCCGGCGATCGACGCAACTACCCATCTCGGGGGGGTTCTTTTTATTGGTGTAGCGTCGTTCGGCCACTTTGCTTATGATTCCCCGCCCTGAAGGCCCGGGAGACGGCGGATGTGCGCAGGCAGGCGCTCGGCTCACCACAGGTAGGCGAGGCCGGTCAACATCAGGATGAGGGCCACCACGCCCAACAGCCCGAGCAGGATCCACCAGCCGGGCCGCCCGTGCCAGACGCTTGTCGAGTGCGTGATGTAGTTGCCGCAGACGGGACATCGGACGGCATCTTCGTAGACGTCGGCACCACATTCCGGGCAGGGCAGCGTGGAAGTCTCGTCGTCTTCGTCCAGGTACCCACTTTCCTCGAACGCATCGCCCGGTTCTTCAAACCACTCATCTCCGCCCATCGCTTTTCCCCGGCTGCTTGCGGCCGACGGTCGAACGCCGTTGAGCCTACCAGAAGTCAAACGCTCCAGAAAACCCCTTCCCCACCGATTCGTCACGGAGGACGGCCATGAACTCGATCAAAACCGTGCTCGTCGTCGTCGTGCTGGCCGTGGTTGCCGGCGCGGTCTACGTGCTGATCAACAACAACTCGGCGACGACCACGCCGCCTTCGGAGCTGGCCGACGGGTGGTCGGACTCGCCGAGCGTCGAGATGCCGGACCTTGAGGTCTCCGGGCCCCCGTTCGGGGCGAGCGCAGGGGCGTCGCCCGACGTCTCGACGGCGGCGGAGCAGGCACTCGGAGGCGGGATGGCGCCTCCGTTCTCGCCGACCGATAGCCCCGACGGCCTCACCGGCCGGCCGCCCTTGCCCGGCTCCGCCCCCGACGCCTCGCTGCCGTCCGACGTGGCGTCTGCCGGCGCGGGCTCCGGCGAGGTCCGTGAGGCGTTTGCCCGCTTCATGGAGGCCGCTCGCAAGGACCTCGAACAGGACCGACTGGCCGAGGTGCACCAAACGCTCAGTCTGTGGTACGACAACCCGCAGTTGACCCCCGAAGAAAACCGCCAGCTCACGGAGCTGCTCGACCAGGTCGCCGGCGCGGTCGTCTATTCCCGCCAGCACCTGCTGGAACGACCCTACACGGTGCAAGCCGGCGACAACCTCCAGCGTATCGGCCGGGCATACGGCGTGCCCTGGCAACTGCTGGCCAAGATCAACGGGATCAGCGACCCGGAAAACCTCGAGCCGGGCCGGGAGCTGAAGGTCATTCGCGGGCCGTTTGACGCGGTCGTCGACCTGGAGAAGCACGAAATGACCCTCAAGCTCCGCGGCCTCTACGCCGGACGCTTCCAGATCGGGGTCGGCCGCAGCCAGGAAGAGCTGGAGGGCACGTACTTCGTCGAGGACAAGATCGTTCAGTCCGACGACTCCAACAGCCCCCTGGGACGATACTGGATCAAGCTCAACGACCGGATCGGAATCCACGGGACCAACGATCCCCGCAACATCGGCGCCGATGACGGGCCGGGGGCGATCAGCCTCGACGACCGGGACATCGAAGACGTCCACGACATCCTCTCGATCGGCTCCCGCGTGCAGATCTTGCGGTAACGCCGTCGCCCGATCGGGACCCCCGAAAGCCGCGTGCGGCCTCGCCCTTCGACAGTTCGCCACTGCTCACTGCTCACGGCTCCCAGCGCCCACCCCTTCCCTCCCGGGTCGCTCCGTGATATAGAAGGGGACAGTTTCGTCGGCCGCAGGGGTCGTCGTTCTCTGCTTCCCGGCTTCCGTAGCAGGCACACGCCGTGTGCCGTCCGCCGGTTACGGCACACGGCGTGTGGGCTGCTAAGAACGTACGGAAAGCACGGCCATGACTCCGCGGGAAGCGTGGGCCATTTCTGTTCCCCTAACCGCGAAGCGGTTTCACAACACAGCCCAGGGTTGCGAAGCTACCCTGGGTTGGCGGGCACCGAGTGCCCCCCAACCCCAACGGGGTTGCACCCCGCGCAACCCTCGAGCGGGCGCTGTGCAA
>DATKZH010000052.1:0-4541 GCA_035528065.1 Thermoguttaceae bacterium
GTGTTGGGCGACTGCGGGAGGAACCTGACGACTCATCTGGAGCAGATCGAGGCCGCCCGGCAGCAAGAGGCCGACCTGATCGTCTTTCCGGAATTGTCGTTGACCGGCTACTTCCTCCGCGACATGGTGCCCGACGTGGCGCTGGATCCCGCCGGGCCGCAAATCCGCCGCTTGACCGAGGCCGCCGGAGCCACTTCGCTGGTGCTGGGCATGGTCGAGGAGTCGCCGCAACACCGGTTCTTCAACACGGCGCTTTACGCCGAGGGCGGACGGATCGTCCACCGGCACCGCAAGGTCTATCTGCCCACCTACGGACTGTTCGACGAGCAGCGCTACTTCGCGGCCGGGGAGCGGATCGAGGCGTTCGACACGGCCCGGTTCGGACGCGTGGGCATCCTCATCTGCGAAGATTTCTGGCACCTCTCGGCCGCCGCCATCATGCAGGCCGAAGAGGTCGACCTGCTGATCTGCGTGGCCAACTCGCCCGCCCGGGGCGTCGATGGACCGAAAATCCACACGGCCGAAACCTACGAGCAGCTTTGCACGGCCTTCGCCCATCTGCTCGGCGCGGTGGTGGTTATGGTCAACCGGGTGGGCTTCGAGGACGGGCTCTGCTTCTGGGGCGGCAGCATGGTCGTGGGGCCCGATGGCCGCACGATCGCCCGGGCACCGATGTTCGACGAAGCGTTGACCCTGGCCGTCTTCGATCCGGCCGAACTGCGGCGCCAACGGCTGATTATGCCTCTGGCGCGAGATGAACGACTGTTGTTGACGATCGAGGAACTCAATCGGATTAAGCGGGAACGGTACGGGGGGAGGGATTAGGTAGGGGTTGGATTCTCGAGTAACGACTTCTGCACACGGTGCGCGCATGTTTGACGTAACCAATTGTGATAGTAACGTTTAGCGGGCGGGGTTGCCCGCCGTTTGGCTACAGCTCCACTGCGTTGAGGACCAGGGATCGGGGGTCTCGAACAACGAATCGCGAAGCATGAACGAGAATCGCCCACCCAACCGTTGGAACAGTCCACCAAACACCGTTCGTTGTCAATCCTTCTTTGCCAACGCGGCTCTTGGCCGCAAGCAAACGGCGGGCAAGCCCGCCCGCTAAACGTTACTATCTCCCCGACCACCAATCCCTAATCCGCAATCCCCGGACCCCTAATCCCCGAACCCCCACCCAAAACAACCATGAACCCCGAAACCGCCCAAGCCGACCTGACCATCAACCCTGATCTGGTCACGCAGATCCTTTGCCGGTTCATCCACAACGAGATCCACCGGGCGGGATTCGAGCGGGCCGTGGTCGGGCTCTCCGGCGGCATCGACTCCAGCGTGACTACCTATCTGGTCAGCCGCGCGCTGGGCGCCGAAAACGTCCTGGCCGTGACCATGCCCTACAAGACCTCCAGCGAGGCCACCCGGCGCGACAGCCGGGCGGTCGTCGATCGGTTGGGCGTGCGGACCATCGACGTGCCGATCACCGAGCAGATCGACGCCTATTTCGCCCGGTTTCCCGACGCCCCTCAAATGCGGCTGGCCAACAAGTGTGCCCGGGAGCGAATGACGGTCCTCTACGATCAGAGCGCCGCGTTCGCGGGCCTCGTGGTGGGCACCAGCAACAAGAGCGAAATCCTGCTGGGCTACGCCACCCAGTTCGGCGACACAGCCTCGGCCATCAACCCCATCGGCGATCTCTACAAGACGCAGCTCTACCAACTGGCCGAATACCTCGGCGTGCCCGAGGAAATCCGCCGGAAAACGCCCACCGGCGATCTCTGGGTCGGCCAGACCGACGAGGGAGAGTTGGGGTTCAGCTATGCCGAAGTCGACCGGATGTTGTTCCTGATGGTCGACCGCCGCTGGCGTCGGGCCGAGTTGATCCGTGCCGGCTTCGATCCGAAGTTCATCGACGGCGTGGCCGACCGCATCCGCCGCAACCACTACAAGCGCCGCATGCCGGTGATCGCCAAGCTCTCCCACCGCACCATGGACCGCGACTTCCGCTACGCGCGGGATTGGGGAACGTAGCACCAAACGGTTCTTGGCATCGTTGCGGTAAACTCTGGGGTGGCACGCCCTGAGGAACGAAGGGCGTGTTTTCCCGACGTTCCACGCCCTTCGTTCCTCAGGGCGTGCCACCCACCGTAACATCCCAGACTCATTGCCAAACCGCCGAAAAACCGTTTGGTGCTGGCCGCGCAGGTCCCGGCATCGAAGGCCCGACGCCGGCATTCACCCCAGCGCCTCTTCCAACTCGGCCAGCACGGCCTGCTCCGACTTGGAGACTTTGCTTCCCAGCCCGAGCATCCCGCCGGCGGCTTCGGCGACGGCGCGGGCGCGGCCGAGCAGGTCTTGCTTCAATGCGCTGCGGGCCGACTCGCTGAGGGTTTCGCCCAGGGCGGCGACGTAGTCTTTCCAGACTTTCAGGAGTTTCTTGTCGGGCGGCCGCTGGAGCCAGCCTTCGAGGAGTTGGTGGCCGGGGTGGTCGGCTTGGATGTCCTTCTGCTCGGCGGCGGCCAGCACGGCTTGGCGCTCCTTGGCGTCCATTTTTCCATCGGCCCAGGCCACGGCGATCAGCGGGACCAGGGAGAGGGCGGCCAGGGTTTCCGGACCGAGGTTCAACTTGTCCAACTGGCCCAGCAGGTCCTCGTCGGTGATGCCCGAGGCTTCGGCCAGGGCCTGCTTCCTTTCCTTGGCGGCCGTTTTCTCACGCAGGGCCTGCAATAGTTCGCGATCGCGCTCGTGGAAAAACTGTTCCTCCAGGGCTCGTCGCCCGCCGAGAGCGCTCCCGCTGATCCCGCCCTTTTTCATGGGTGCTCCTTTCCGATCCAGGTTGGTGTTCTTGAGCAAGTGGCGTGTAGGTCAGGGCTTGCCCTGACAGAATCCCCGGCCGAGCGATCGGCTTGATTCCGTCAGGGCAAGCCCTGACCTACGGTGGTTGGTCGTTTTCGAGCAAGTCGTTCGAGCAGAGAAAACGGATTGTCGCAAAAGGCGGAAGTCTTGGCGGTTTTCGTCGGTCACTCCGTCTTGACCGGCGTCTCGGCCGGCGTCTTGGCCGGCATCTCGACTGCCGTCTTCGTCTTATAGTCTGGTCTGTAGCCTGCCTTTGCCGTCTTCTCTGCACTGCCCGACGCAGCGCCCCGTCCCACCGCATTCTCTCTAACGATTGACGTAACGATCTTGGGGAGTTTGGCCAACGCCTCGGGCCGTTTCAGCGTGGCGGTCACCTTGTCGCCGTCCTGGACGACGGTCACGGCGTCGAAGGCTCCCTCGAGCAGTTCGATCATCGGTTGGCCGGCCCCCGGCGGTGCGTCGCTGAGGATCTCGTCGCGCGAGTCGCTCAGCAGCGCCTTGCCCACCACGAGGAGGCTGTCGGCGATTTGCTTCAGTTCGGCGGCGGAAGGGGCGTCATTGGCCTCGAGGATCAATTCGGCAACCGGATCTCCGCGCAGATCGGCCGTCAGCGTGGCGGCGCGTGCCAGGTCGGGGGCTTTCAAGAGGCTTCTGGTTCCCAACGGCAGCACTCGGTCCAACTCCTCGGTCAGCTTCCCGATCGACTCGCCTGCTCCCTCGGTCGTGACGACGACGATCAGGTCGCTGCCCGTGTCCAGTTTCCGCAACCGTTCGATCAGAGCGCTCTTCGCCCCGTTTGCCGAGAGCATCTTCTTCACGACTGCTTCGCTGCCGAAGACTATTGATCGCTCGTCGGGAAAGCAGACGGCGAGGTCGGCCGGCCTGTCCCGGTCTATCGGTTCTTCCTCCCCCCGAAACGAGAAACGCCTACGGTACGCCCGGTAATACTCTTTGCCCTCGTGCTTCGCCGGCTCATCGTCGAATTCGATATACCGGAACATCTTCTTCATGAGTTCCTGGTCGGCGATCGGTTCCGCGAACCGGACGATGAACCCAACGTCGAACGGCGCCTCGTATTTCTCGCCGGTGGGTTCGCGCGGAATGGTCAAAAAGACGATTTCTTCCATCTTGCGAGGATCGACTCCCGTATCCCTCACCGTTTCCTCGAACATCTCGTCAGTCACGACTTCCGAGAGTTCCTTCGCCAGCGGCGATTCGGCGAGGCGTTTGGGGTGGATGACCACGGCCAGAAAGCAGTCTTCGGGGATGAAGGAAACGTCGACCTTCTCGGCCCCGCCACTGCCTTCAGGCTCCCCGTTCTCGGAACTGCACCCGGCGAAGCTCGCCAGGACGACCGCCGCCACCGTCCACAACAGGTTCTTCCGCATTTCGCACCTCCATTTCGAGCAAAGAGGAGTCGAATCACCGGCTTGCGAGAGTTGCCGGCCCGCTGGTTCGGAGTATCCATGTCGAGAAGGGTTTTGTCAAGTGGCGTCGGCCCGGAGTGCTCCGGCCGCGGAGCCGATGGTGCGGCAGATCGTCTACACCAAGACCTACAACCGCGGCCAACCCCCGGCCGTGAAAATCGAAGGCCAAGGACTCGACGCCCGCGTCCGCGTCGGCCGGCAAACCGTGTCGTTCGACGGGGAGAAGATACGGCTGGGTAGGTAATTGAAATGGAATGA
>DATKZH010000053.1:0-3255 GCA_035528065.1 Thermoguttaceae bacterium
TCCGTGCTTTCGGCGAGTTCCTTGGATCGGGTGACTTCGACAGGATTGACGGGATGGTCAGGATTACGCTTGGCGCAAAACGAGATAGCTGTTGAGGGCGCACATGACTCCTAGAATGGCGCACTGCGCGGGGAGGTTGTAACGCTCATCGGCAAACCGGCGGGCGACTTCCACAATGCATGTCTCCCAGTCCTCCTCGTTCTGCGGTTCGTGGATGCGAAACTCGGTCACCAGGGCCATCATGTAGGGCGTGATCCGCGCATGGACCTCCTCAATCTCGGCCAAGAACACGGCCAATTCCGCGTCTTGCTTCGCACTGAGCATGGCCTCGAACGTCCCCGTAGACCCTTCCAATCTGTGTTCATCTGTGCCCATCCGTGGTCCCTTTCCTTCGCTGCCTGCCCGTCAAAACGCGGAAAAAAAGCTCCAAACCGGTAGCCGCGTGCCCAGGTCGATGGCCTCGGTCAACCGCGGCGTGATCTTCACGTTCCACCAGCCTTGCTGCCCGGCGGCCGGGATCGGCTCGTGGAATCTCCGCACCCAATCCAACACGAGCCCGACCGGTCCCGACCAGTGGCGATCCGTGCGAAGCCATGCCAGGGCCGGGTTGCAGTCGGGCCCGTTGACGTGACCGTGATCGACCACGGCCACCAGCCGGGCGATGCCCACGATCGCGCCGAAGGGCATCTCCGCCGGCGTCGCGCCCTGCCAGGTATGCAGCCAATCGCGGCTGGCCCCCTGGTGGATGAGGAAGTCGCCTCGCCATGCCGGCGGGTTGCGCCAGTTGCGGTTCTCGACCCGTTTCCGCAGCGCGATGTCCCAACCCGGCCAGCCCACGATCAGCGAGGCGTAGGGCGGCTGGATCGTCAGCGCACGGAGAAACTTCGGCGGTGGGCCCGGCGGCGCGGTCCGGCGGGGCCCGATCGGTTGGTATCGGATCACTGGTTCGCCTCGACATGGATCGAAGGAAGAGAAGAAATTCGCCACGGATGAACACGGATGGACACAGATAAGAGAAACACCCTACCCCTCTCTTCCCATCTGTGTTCATCCGTGTTCATCTGTGGCCCCTACTCTTCTTGCTTTGCGGTGGCGACTTCTCTTTGGTGATTACGTGTTCCAGCAACTTCGTCACCCTACCTCCGTTGAGAAAAACCCCACGCAGACCGCGCGCGACGAGCCCGCGGCCCGCGTGGGAGCAAGACAGGAAGAGGTACGGGTCCCGAAGAGCCTCCGCTCCGGGACCCGTAAGAGCAACCGCCGGCATCCCGTGCCAACGGAAGCCCGCCGTAGAGAACTCACCGCGGAGGACGCGGAGGGACGCAGAGGAGAGTCTGTGTTCATCTGTGGCTCCTTCACGACGATTGGCGCGGTGGTTTGCGGGCGGGTTCGGTGGCTTCGGCGGCGCGGGCCAGGGCGGGCGGGGGTTCGATGCGGTCCTGGTAGGTGATCACCAGCCCGGCCCCGATGGACAGCACGGGCTGTTCGGTGGCGAACTGGTACTCGCGGAGGGCGACGCGGACCTTCCATCGGTGCCATCTGTTTATGTCGATGCACATTCCGTATGTCTTTTCGTAGCAGTCCGGGCACGTCAGATCGCCTTCTCCGACTTCCGCTCCGCAGTCTGGACAGTGCATGGCCTCATCTCCAAATGGTTGGGATGAAACAACTTGACAGGATTCACAGGATGCCCCTCGCGCGGCAGCGACATTACGGCTGCGGGACTTGCGACAGCGCCGGCCCCACCACGTCCGGGTTGGCGTAATGCACTCGCGTGGTGGCCTCGTCGGTGTGGCCCAGTTGCATCCGGGCGGCGCCCGAGTTGATCCGAAACAACTCCGACCCCAGCGCCTTCCTCAGCCCGTGGAACCCGAACCGCCGCTCCGGCGGAATCATCGTCCACGACAGCAGCCGGCGGCGCACCACGTGCAGGTATCCCACGCCGTGCGGCCATGGGAAGACTCGCCCCAGCGTGGGGATCTCCGCCAAGGCGGCCAGGGCATGCGCGGAGAGGAAAATCCTCCGGCCCTGGCCGCCCTTGTACGACGATCCCGGCACGGAGAGCCAGCCTACGCCGGCCGCCTCCGCTGTCACCCACGATCGATCGACGCCCAACACGGTCCCGATCCGCAGCCCCGAGTTGTAGGTGAATCGAATCAACGCCCGCCACCAGGCCCCCGGCCTGAGCCCCCAGATACTCGGCACCCGCGCCCGATCGCAGACCTCGAGCCAGGCCCGGATCTCGTCGATGGTAAAGTTGTCGGTGGCCGGCTTGTGCTGCTTCGGCGGCGGGATGATCCAGGGCACGCGGTCCAACAGCCCGGCGGCGTTGCGACAGCGGGGCGACGGCGGCCCGGCCCGGTCGAGACAGAACTGCACGCTGCGGGAGTGTTTTCGCACTGTGTTCGGCGAGAGGGGCCCGCCCTGGCGCCCGGGCAGCTTCTGTAGCTCGCGGACGAACTCCGCACAGCAGGTCGCGTCGATCGATGCCAAGGGTGGATCGCCCACCATCACCGACCAGTAGCGGACCGCCTCGTCGTAGAGCCCGATCGTCCGCGGCGAGGTGTAGCCGTTTTCCAAGCAGACCGGCCGGACGTATTGGCGGTAGAACTGCCGCAGCGTCGAGTCGGGCGAGACCGATTGGCGGGGCTGCAAGGCCGGGGGCGGATTGTCCGGCGCGAACAGTCGCAACTGGATGCCGGACGACGGGTCGGAAGATGCGGCAAACATGGCGCGTTCCTCGTGTGAAACGCACTTCCGTGCAAGGGGCCCTCTCGAGAACGATCAGGTCAAGGGAAAGGCCACATAAAGCATAGCCTTTTCCGCTTGGGGGTGTGAAGACTCCACCGCGGTGGCTGAGGCGTCGGGTTGTGCGGGCGGTTCCGGTCATCGGTGGAAGCGCACACCCCGCGCCCGACCGCCCATGAGCAAACGGCCGGGCGCGTAGGGGTTGCGCAGACTCGGGCGAGGCCGGTTTACGCCTGGTTTCTACGTCAGGCCCGACCATCGTTTCCGCTGGCCGCGACCTTCCCGAGCCCAAGAAGAAAACGGCAGGCGTGAATCACGCTGCCGTTGTTTGGCTCATGAAGAATTTGGTCAGTAGAAACTGGGTTGAGTAAACGTAACGCCCGTGAATCTAGCGGATTGAAATCGTGTGTCAAGCCCAGTCCTCGACCATTTCCCTGGAATCGGGAAAATGGTTCGCCGATTCCGGGAAAGCGGGACGGCCGATTGCGACTTGGGGGGAATCCTGTG
>DATKZH010000054.1:0-12145 GCA_035528065.1 Thermoguttaceae bacterium
CGGCGTTACGCCGACGCGATGAAGCCCATCGAAGAGCTGGTGGCGGCGTGGGATTTCCAAGGGGCTTCAGCGGCCCTGGCCAAGGTCCAGTTCGAGGAGAAGGGACTCGCCGCTCGCCTGACCGCTTGGCGCAGCGGCGTAGACCGCCTCGTCGACCTGAAGGCCCGCATCGTCAAGAAGATCAACGAGGCCGACCCGCGTCTGAAGAAAAGCGACCTGATGATCCGCGGCGCCGGCGGCGAGATCGTCGAAGCCGACGAGCAGGGCATCGAAGCCAAGCTATCCACGGGCAAGACCGAATCCCTCGCCTGGCCCGACGTCGGCCCGCAGGCAATCGAGAAGCTGATCGGACTGGTGAGCGCGCCCGACACCCCCGACGACCGCCTCGCCGCAGGCGTGTTATCCCTGGCCTCGAAGGACCCAACTTCCGCCGAGCGCCACTTCGAGCAAGCCCGCATCCTCGGAGCCGAAATCGGCCCCTACCTCGCCCCGCTGGGCGCAACCGCCTTCGCAAAAGCGCAAGACCTCGTAAAAGCGAAGAAGTTCAGCGAAACAGAATCGCTCCTTGCGAACATCGAAGCGAAGTACGCCGACACGCCATGGTTTGCGTTCAATAAGCCAGCATTGGATGCTCTGCGTATCCAGGTGAGGGCTGGCAAAGCTGCCGTTCTCCAAGCGGAAGCGGACAAGCTTTATGTGGAAGCTGCGAGACTCTTCGAAGAGCGGCAGTTCTTCGATCTCAAGCCAGTGCTTGAGGAGCTCAAGGCGGACTATTCCAAGACCCGGCCCGTCACCGACAGCGACCGCGAGCCCTCGTTTGCAGAAATGGAGGAGGCTGTCGCCAGCTTGGGAGAGTTTCTGACAGTCCGTCTCGACGGGAAGGGCGACTTCACTAGCATCCAGGCAGCCGTTAGTGCAGCCCGCGTCAACAGCCTGGTCGAGATCCAAGACAGCGGCCTTTACAACGAGAGCATCGACATCCCTCAGCACAGAGCAGGACTGACCATAAGAGGCGGGAAGGGTTGCTGGCCCGTGATCGGCTCTCTCGGGCCCATCAAGGACCTTCCCATTTTGGTGGCGGTTCACGCACCGAGAATCACGCTGGAACGATTAGTGCTCGCCCATGTCCGCCCTGGTGGTGTCGCCGGAGGTTCTCCCTTGTGGTTCCACACACTTTCAGTCTACGCCGGCCCTTTACGAGTGCGTTCCGCGATCCTCTTCGGCAAGGTCCGTGACTCGCGAGCTCTATGGACGGACTCCGGGACAGAGTGTCATCTGCAAGGCTGCCTCGTCCTCAACTACACACACTCAAGTGGCCGCGTCTTGTTCACGAATTCGCTCTTGCTGGGCGACCAAGTAGATCCACATGGGCCCTTTGACATCCGCTCTTGCACGGTTCTCTCGCAGTGTGGAAACTGCCCTGCCGTCCTTATTGACTCGATCATCGCAAATGTTGGGGCTCGGCCAGAACGCGCACGGATAGAGAACTGCGACGTGCTCGGAGGAATTCCCTCAGGCGTCGGAAAAGCCTGCTTCAGCGCCGACCCCCAATTCCGCGACCCGGCCAATCTCGACTACCGCCTCCTGCCCACCAGCCCCTGCATCGGCAAGGCCTCCGACGGCGGGGACATCGGCTGCCGCTACACGCCGGAGATGAACGAGATGATCCAGAAGGCCCTGGAGCTACGGGCGAAGGGGATCATCAAGTTCTGACATCTTGTAGCACAGGCTTCCAGCCTGTGTTCGGTGCAGAATCGGCTTCCATTCTGTGTTCGGTGCAGGATCGGCTTCCATTCTGCGTTCGGTATCGTCACAGGCAGGATGCCTGTGCTACAACAGGAGTCCGACGGCGGGGACCTCGGCTGCCGGTACACGCCGGAGATGATCGACGTGCTCCAGAGCCTTCTGTTTCAACGGCGTTTCGCATGGTCCGCCCGGAAATGAAGAGAGGCACCTTCGGCAGCGTGGAAGACCGCCGCAGAACCGTATCTCGACGGAGCCAGTCCCCGTTTCCGGGCGGTAGAAGGACCGCCATCGGTCGGATCCGGCCTGCTTGACTTGCCCTCGGCGGCGGCGTACAACCGGAGGCACGTGCGGCGGGGCGAGAACGTCCTGCCGGCCTGCCCCGACTCGACTTCCCCACCCCAATTCGGAGGATGACCCCATGAAGAACACTCCTTCCCGCCGGCAGTTCCTCGCCACGGCCTCGGCCGGCGCCGCGCTGGCGTTCACCGCCACGAGCTACGCGAAGATCGTAGGCGCCAACGAGCGGATCGCGATCGGCCAAATCGGTTGCGGCGGGCGCGGCTGCCGGGCCCACATGACCGGGGTCCACGCCCACGACAAGGAGCAGAACGTCGAGTTCACCGCGGTGAGCGACCCGTGGCGGATCCGCCGCGAGCGCGCGGCGGAGCAGGCCCGCGAGTGGTACGGCCGTCCGGCGCGGCAGTTCGTCTCTTATCGCGACATTCTCGCCCTGGACGACGTCGACGCCGTGATGATCGCCTCCTGCGACCACCACCACCCGGTCCATCTGGAGGCGGCCGCCAAGGCCAAGAAGGACGCCTACTGCGAGAAACCGCTGGCGATGGACATGGAGTCGCTCAACCGATGCTGCGACGCGGTCAAGGCGAGCGGCATCGTCGTCCAGATGGGCACGCAGGTCCGCAGCTACGAAACCAGCACCGGCTGCCGCGATCTGTTCCGCTCCGGGGCCATCGGCAAGGTCTCGCGGATCGAGCAGTGCCGCAACGGCTCGAAGCCGTATTGGTATTCGTGGATGCAGAGGGCGGAGCCGATTGAAGCGAAGGACGTCGACTGGAAAGAGTTCCTCATGGACCGGCCCTCGCGCCCCTTCGACGGCAAGCTGCTGACCGGCTGGTACGGCTACCGCGAGTTCACCGACGGGCCGATCGCCAATCTGGGGTGCCACTTCTACGACCTCTACAACTACATCGTCGGCAGCACGCTGCCCACCAGCGCCGTGGCCCAGGGGGGCACGTTCACCTGGAAGGACGAGTACAACTTCACCTGCCCCGACCACTGCCAGGCCGTCTTCACCTACCCCGACGGCTTCATGGTCAGCTACTCGACCAACTTCGGCAACGGCAGCGGCAGCGTGTTCAAGATCTACGGCGACCAGGGGACCATGGACCTGACCAAGTGGCAAACGCCGACTTATTCCCGCGCCGGGGCAATCAAGCCCAGCGAGGCTCCCAAAGAAGAAACGCCGGTCCCGCCCGTCGAGACGCCCGACCACTTCCTCGATTGGCTCCAGTGCCTCCGTTCGCGCAAGCTGTGCAACGCCCCGATCGAGGCCGGCTACCACCACTGCGTGCCGGCGCTGATGGGGATCCGGGCAATGGATACCGGCCGTCGCCAGATCTACGACGCCCAGAAGCGCGAGATTCGCGAAGGGTGATCGGCAGACCGCGACGGATTGTCATCCAGCGACGGGGTGGGCGTCGGGTGCCACTGCTGGCTTGCCCAGCAGTGTTTGCCCCTGGCAAGATGCGAAAATCGAGCCGTTGCCGCGAGCCGCCGGAGTCACCACACAGCACTGCTGGACAAGCCAGCAGTGGCACCCGGCGTGGACGCCGAAACCAGTCGGCTTCAGCCGACCAGTAGTCTGCCACCAGCTTTAGCTGGTGGGAAGGGGAGCAAGCTCCCCCAGTACAAGCCGGCTTCAGCCGGGCTTCTCGACATGGGGTTTTCAACCGGATCCCGGTGTCTGAAGATCGGCCGAGAAGCCCGGCTGAAGCCGGCTCGAGTCACCGCGTGGGAGTCCCTTTCCACCAGCTAGAGCTGGTGGCAGACAGCGGGTCGGCTGAAGCCGACGTATTCGCCCGGTTGCGCCGGGCTTGGCCTCCTGGTTGCACGCATCGATGGGGGAAGGAGGTTGTATCCGCACTGCCCTGTAGAACCTGACTGGTTCGCCACAACTCTCGCAAAACAAGTACCCCAGATTACGTAGCGCCGCTCAGCGGCGTGGATAGGTCCGCCTGGAAAGGAGGAGGAGGACGATGGGACACGTTGCTTCGAGGCTGGCGGTTGGGGTTGCCGTGTGGCTGGTTGCCGGGGCGGGGGGCGCGGCGTTTTCGGCGACGGAGGACCTCGGCGGGGGCTTCCTGCACCACGGCGTGGCCACGCCGGTGAGCAACCACCGGGGCACCGTGGCCACGGTCGACGGCGAGGGTCGCAACGTGGTGCTCGTCTGGCTGTACGATCATCGCGGCGGGTACGCGCTGCTTCTCGTCGACGCCGAGACGGGGAAGAGCGAGGAGTATCCCATGCCCTTTCCGCCCGGCGGCGACGGCCCGTACGCCTCGGTCCTTTCGAGCCGCAACAAGTTCTACACGCACTTCAACGGCCACTTCGCCGAGTTCGATCCGGTGAAGCGGGCGTTCACGTTCTTCCACAAGACGGTCCCGCAGATGGCCATGGGCATGACCGAGGACGACGACGGCGTGATCTGGTCGGTCACCTATCCGCAGAGCGGCGTGGCGTCGTACAACCCGGCCACCGGCCAGTTCAAGGACTACGGCCACGTCTACCGGCAGAACTGGGCGCAGTACCAGCGCTACGTGGCCGCGGACGACAAGGGCTGGATCTACTTCGGCATCGGCAGCACCGCCGGCCAGATCATCGCCTTCGATCCCCGCACCGGCAAGGCCACGCCGATTGTGCCGGAGGAGGAACGGGCGCAGGGGACCGGGTCCGTGTATCGCGACTTGAGCGGCAAAGTCTACGGCCACTCAGGCGGCGCGAAGGGTCAATGGTACGAGTTCTACCAAGGCGAAGCCAAGAAGGTCGGCGAGCCGCCGCAGATCCGCAAGAAGCCGATCATCACCAGCAGCCAGGGGCTGTTTCACCGCGACTTCCCCGACGGCAAGAAGCTGAAGAGCTGCGACCTGGTGAACCGCGTCCTCGTCGTCGAGGATCCCACCTCGGGCGAGACCAAGACGCTCCCGTTCGACTACGAGAGCACGGGCGCGCACGTGATGGGCCTGGCCGCCGCGCCGGACGGCACGATCTGCGGCGGCACCGCCTTTCCCATGCGGTTCTTCAGCTACCACCCGAAGACCGACGCGTGGGTGCGTCGCGAGGCTTACGGGCAGTGGAACACGGTCGTGCGGCAGGGCGACCGGTTTTTTGTGGGCGGCTACGGCGGCGGGTTTCTGCTGGAGTGGGACCCGGCGCGGGAGTGGGTGGCGACCGTGAAGGGCAAGGACGCCTGCAACCCGCGCTTCCACACCGAGTGCACGCCCACGATCCACCGGCCGCACGATCTGTTGGCCCATCCCGACGGCAAGACGCTCGTGCTCGCCGGCACGCCCGGCTACGGCTACACGGGCGGCGGCTTGCTGTTTTGGGACCGCGGGACGAGCGCGCAGGTCTTGATCGAGCACACCGACGTCCTCCCGGAGCATTCCACGATGAGCCTCGTGGCGCTCTCCGACGGCAAGCTGCTGGGCGGCACGACCACCGGCGCCGGGACCGGCGGCGAGAGGAAGGCGAAGGAGGCGGAGTTGTACGCGATGGACATAGCGAGCAAGCGCCTCGAGTGGCACGAGGTCGTGTTCCCCGGCGTCGAGAGCTACACCGACATGTGCCTCGCGCCCGGCGGGCTGGTGTACGGCGTCGCGGATCGCGTGCGCTTCTTCGTGTTCGACCCGGCCAAGCGGAAGGTTGTCCACGAGGAGAATACGGCGACCAGGCTCGGAGGCACCAACTCGCAGCAAGGGCCGCGGGTGTTCGTGCTCGGGCCCGACGGGACGATCTACATGCTCTTCGTCAAGGGGATCGCCCGGGTCGACCCGGACACGTTCGAGATCGCGATGCTGGCCGAGTCGCCGGTGCCCATCGGCCCCGGGGGGGACATTCTGGAGGGGCGGATCTACTTCGCGAGCGGGTCGCACGTGTACAGCTACGGGGTGCCGGAGTAGCGGCAGACCGGCGGCGGCGAGCGACTGGCCGTCGGGGGAGAAGGCCACGGAACGTGCTGGGGGCTGGACGACGCCTGGGGGACCCGCGGGCCACCTTCTAACGGGCCTGCGACTGACGGCGGTACGCCGTGGGCGAGAGGCCCGTTCGTTTGGCGAACACCACGTCCAAGCGGCGGGCACTGGGAAAACCCGACTGGGCCGCCACGGCCGTGATGGGCAAATGCGTGTCCGTCAGCAGCTCCTTCGCTCGCTCGACCCGCACCCGGCAGACCTCCTCCAGCACCGACCGACCCAAAACGGAGCGAAATCGTCGCTCCAGAAGCCGTCGGCCGACGGCGACGTCGTGGGCCAGTTGGGCAACGCTCATCTCCTCCCAGGCATGCTGACGGATGTATTGCAGGGCCGTCTGCACGATCTCGTCCTCGATGGCCATGATGTCGGTCGAGTGACGGGTGACCACGTGCAGGGGCGGCAGCAACAGCGGCTCCCGCGGCCGCGCCTCGCCCGACATGAGCCGGTCCAAAAGCGCCGCCGCTTCGTAACCGATCCTTTGGGACGGCACGGCGATGCTCGACAACGCGGGCTGCGACAAGTTGCACTCCAGGTCGTCGTTGCCGAGCCCGAGCAGGGCGACGTCTTCCGGCACCTTCAGCCCCATCTGTCCGCACACGTCCGCCAGATAGCGGGCCGGAGCATCCTCGCAGCAGAGGATGGCAGCGGGCTTGGGCAGCCCGCGCAGCCATCGGTGGGTCTTCCGCGCCGTTTTCCTCCAGAGGGCGGGCGTGGTCAGATCGGCAAGATACTCGGCATGGCAGGAGGAGACGGCGTGGCCGGCCTCGGCCAGTTGCTGCCGATACGCCGACTCCTGGATTCTCGAATAGGCTGCCGACTCGCTGCCGAAGAAGCTGAAATGGATGAATTTCCGCTCCAGCAAGTGCTCAGCCGCCAGGCGTCCCACGGCCGCGTGATCGACGTCCACCGTCGGCACTTTCAGGCCCGGCAGCGTGTAGGCCGTGTCGATCAGGGGCGTGCGCATGCGGACCAGTTCCTGCGCAACCCGCTTGAGGACGAGTCCCGCAATAATCCCGTGCGGCTTCCAGTCGCGCACGTGGGAGACGAGGTGCATTCTCGGCGGTCCGTCGCGCAGGACCCAATCCGGTTGGTTCGCCGCGTAAGCACGCACGCCCCGGATGACTCCGCGAACGAAGCTCAAACCTCGGTCAAGGAGGAGGGCTATTCGACGGGGCCGACCCACGGGCGAATTCCCCGATCGCAGGGGTCACGGATGCTTCCACCGGGCAGAGCATCTACCCGGAACAGTGCAGGGCTGGGCGTCATTGTGTGCAGTTGCGTCGTGTTCTGACAAGGCGTTGCGACCCTCCTGCGTGGCATTCCGGCACCCCACCCCCTGGGCTGAAGCAGCAACGGAACGTCCATCTCGTGTCGCAAAACGAGAAAACCATCTGTCGCAAAACGGTAAAAGAATTGCGCATATTGGTGGTGGAAGGCCCGGGATTTTGGGATACTGTGGGTAGTTGTGAGAAGACCCGCCCCAGTGTGCCTGCCTCGCGTTCCATCCTCGGTTCGGGCTCAGCCCGTCACTTGGTCGCGATCCAGCCGCCGGAGAAGCGAAGATGAGCCGTGAAGTGAACCGTCGTCAATTCGTCGCGGCAACGACTTCGGCCGGCGTGGGGCTGACGCTGGCCGGCACCGCGCGGGCCGCCGAGAAGCCGGCCATGCTGGGCGGGAAGCCCGTCCGCACGAAGGGCTACGCGTCGTGGCCGATGGTGGACGCGAGAGACGAGGAGTCGCTCTTGGAGGTCGTCCGCGCCGGCCGCTGGTACCGCAACCGGTCGGTTGCCGAGTTTGAAGAGACGTACGCCAAGCTGAACGAGGCCAAGTACTGTGTGGCCGTGTCGAGCGGCACCAGCGCGCTGTACACGTCGCTGGGCGCCCTCGGGGTCGGGCCGGGGGACGAGGTGATCGTGCCGCCGTACACCTTCGTGGCCACGGTCACCGTCGCGCTGCAGCACTACGCGATGCCGGTTTTCGTCGACTCCGACCGGGAGACGTTTCTGATGGACCCGGCGAAACTCGAAGCGGCGATCACCGACCGCACCGCGGCGATCATCCCCGTGCACGTCGGCGGGTCGGTGGCCGACATGGACCGCATCCTCGCCGTCGCCGACAAACACCGGGTGCCCGTGATCGGAGACGCCTGCCAAGCCCACCTGGCCGAGTGGCGGGGCCGCAGCGCCGGAAGCTGGGGCACGACCGGCTGCTACAGCTTCCAGGTGAGCAAGAACCTCTGCTCCGGCGAGGGCGGGGCGATCCTGACCAACGACGAGACGATGGCCAACAAGTGCTTCGCCTTCCACACCTGCTGCCGCAAACGGAGCGGGGCCGGCTCCGACTTCACCTACGACCTGGGGCGGAACACCAACGTCCGCATGACCGAATTGCAGGGCGCCCTGCTGCTGAGCCAGATGGAGGGCGTCGAGGAGCGGGCGAAGACGCGCAGCGAGAACGCCGGCTACCTCTCGAGCATGCTTCGGGAGATCCCGGGCACGCTGCCCGCGCGGATGTACGAGGGCTGCACGCTCAACGCCTACCACCTCTACATGTTCCGCTACCAGCCCGAGGCGTTTGCCGGCCTGTCGCGGAACCAGTTCGTCAGGGCGTTGCGTGCCGAAGGAATCCCCTGCTCGACCGGTTACGGCCGCCTGAACGAGGCATCGTTCATCCACGACGCACTCCATTCTCGCCCCTACGTCAGGGTCTACGGCGAGGCGGCCGTCGAGAATTGGGCGGAGCGCAACGGCTGCCCCGAGAACGACAAACTCTGCGAGGAGGCGGTGTGGTTCACGCAGAGGATGTTCCTCGGCCCGCGGAGCGACATGGATGAAATTGCCGAGGCCATTCGCAAGATCCAGGCCCACGCCCCCGGCCTGGTGCAGGCCTGAGACCGCCGGAGGGGGATTCCGTTGATCGTCGATGTGTGGACAACGGCCGACAACGGGTTATACTGATTGCCTGGGAAGACGGGAAGGGGAAGCGCGGCGACAATTTGCGGGACGTATTGGCGAAACGGCTCGCGGTGCTCCCGCCAGGTCACGTCCCAACGACGTGTTCGAGTTGAAACATTCCACGGGAGGTTCTGGAAATGAGTGACACGAACTCCATGTCACGGCGCCGGTTTGTTGCGGGTGCCTCGAGTCTGGCGTTGGCGGGTGCGGCGACGGGAGCGGGGCAGGCCGCTTCCGAGCAGGCCTCCAAGCTCGCCATCGACGGTGGGGAGAAGGCCGTCAAGGTGAAGTGCGCGTCGCAACCCCGCTGGGGCGAAGTGGAACAGAAGCAGCTCGGAGAGATGCTCCAGCAGGGCTCGCTCTTCTACTGGAAGGGACCGCAAACCAAACTGTTTCTCGAACGGTTTAAGGAGGTCTGTCCGGTAGAGTACGCCCAGAACTGCTCCTCGGGCACGGCCGCGATTCACATTGCGGTGGCGGCGGCCGGCATTGGGCTGGGTGACGAGGTGATTACCTCGCCCGTCACGGATATCGGGACCGTCATCGGCGTCCTTTACCAACAGGCCGTGCCCGTCTTCGCCGACCTGGGCAAGGGCACACACAATCTCGACGTGAAGGACGTCGAGCAGCGGATTACGCCCAAGACCAAGGCGATCATCGCGGTCCATCTGGCGGGCAACCCCTGCGACCTCGACGCCCTGAAGGCCTTGGCCGACCGCCACAACCTGGTCTTGATCGAAGACTGCTGCCAGGCGTGGGGGGCGAAGACCCGTGGCCGGCCGATCGGCACCGTGGGACACATCGGGTGTTTCTCGCTCCAGAATTCCAAGCACGTGACCTGCGGCGACGGCGGCGTGGTCGGCTCCAGCGACGAGCGCTTCGGGCCCCTGTTGCAGAAGTATGGCGACAAGGGGGGTAACCGGGCCAAGTGGGGCGGGTTCGACGGGTTCGCCACCAACTACCGGATGAGCGAGCCGCAGGCCGCCGTGGCAGCCGCCCAGCTCACACGATTGGAAGAGATCGTCGTGAAGCGCAGCCGCTTGGGTAACCTGCTCACGGAGAAGATCGCCGATGTGCCCGGCATCATCCCGCACGAGGTCCACCCGGAGGACCGCGCCGTCTATTGGTTCTATATGTTCCGCATCGTACCGGAAGCGTTCAAGGGTGGCCGATCCCCGTTCGTCAAGGCGCTTTTGGCCGAAGGCGCATCGGTGACGGGGGGCTACATCAAGGTGCCGCTGTACGGCGAGCCCGTCTTCCAGAACCACGGCTTCTTCGCCGGCCGTTGGCCGGTCAAGGAGTTTGGCCTGACCACGATGGATTTCACCAAGCACAAGTGCCCCAACGCGGAGTCGATGCTGGTGGACGGTATCCGCGTGCCCATCTATGAGTACATGACGGAGGAGTACATCCTCGGCGTGGCAACGGCCATCCGGAAGGTGGCCCTCCACTACGCCGTATGAGCCGCCGCGTGGGGCACGTTGGAAACGTGCCGAGAATCCCGTGACACTCTGGAAACGGCACGTTGGAAACGTGCCCCACGAAACCCTCGCCCGGCGAGGGCGCGAGCGACGCGGTCGGCCCTGTATTGACTGCGCAGTCCGACGCTGATATCGTCGGCCCGGGGGAACGTCCCTTGTTCGAGCACTTGTTTGAAGCCGCGTAAGCTTTCCGTCCATCCGAAAGGTGAAAGGATAGTCCAATGAAGAACCGTCGTGAGTTCCTGGCAACCGTTGGCGCCGCGGGCGGCGCGTCGATTCTCGCCGGATCTGGTGGGGCTCGAAAGAGCCTTGCCGCCGAAGGCAAGGAGAAGCTGGCCATCGACGGGGGGACGCCCGTGCGGAAGACCCCGCTCCACTCTCGGCCCTACGGGCCTCAGTTTTACGACGACGTCGAGAAGCAGGAGCTCATCGAGGTCCTCGAGTCGAAGGCTCCGTTCCGCTGGCGGGGCAAAGACTCCAAGGCCCTCCAATTCGAGGAAGGGTATGCGGAACACATCGGCGTCAAGTATGCCATCGGGGTGACCTCGGGGACGACGGCCCTGTACACCGCCATGGCGGCGCTCGAAATCGGGCCCGGGGACGAGGTCATTCTCCCCGCCTGGACCTGGTACGCCGACTACGATGCCGTCGTCCTTTCGGGAGCCCTGCCGGTCTTCGCCGAGATCGACGACTCGCTGGCCATCGATCCGACGGACGTCGAAGCGAGAATTACGCCGCGCACCAAGGCGATCGTACCCAGCCACCTTCAGGGAGGCGTGGCCGACATGGACCCGATCCTCGAGATCGCGCGGAAGCACAAGCTCCGCGTGATGGAAGACTGTGCCCAATGCTGTGGAGGACGCTACAAGGGCAAGTACGTCGGCTCGATCGGCGACATCGGCATCAACAGCTTCCAACTCAGCAAGACTATTACCTCGGGCGAGGGCGGCGCCGTGACCACTAACGATCCGGAGCTCTTCGAGCGCGCCGTCCGCTTCCACGACGTCAGCTCGGTCCGCTCGCCCTACAAGGAGAGCCTCGGGGGTGGCCTGCTGGCCGGCTTCGCCTCCTGCAACTTCCGGATGAGCGAATTTACCGGCGCGGTCCTCAAGGGGCAGTTGCAGAAGCTCGATACCATCTGCACCGGCCTTCGCGCCAATGCCCGGAAGGTCCGCGAGGGCATCGCCGACCTGCCGGGGCTGAAACTGCGGAAGACGGCCGACGAGGAGGGCGATCTGGGCGTGACGGTCTTCCTCGACCACGGCACCCGCGAGCGGCGAGATAAGTTCCTCCGGGCGTTGCGAGCAGAGGGAGTTCACGCCTCGGGCCCGGGCGGGTCGGTGATCCTGCCGGCCGACAAGCGGATCGAAGACAAGGTCACCGTCCACCCCGACTGGCCTTCCTTCAACAGCCCCCAAGGCAAAGCGATCCAGTACGGAAGCGAGTGCTGTCCGAAGACGATCGACATCCTGGGTCGCACCGGCGGCGTGATCATGGACCCCAACTTCAGCGACGACGACGTGAAGGACATCGTCCGGGCGATCCGCAAGGTCTACCTGGCGATGTACACGTAGGCGCCGTGGGGCCGCGGCGGCCGCGTTAGAAATTGGATTCCCCGATTCTGGGAAATGGCGTAGGGTGGGAAATCGCGTAGAGTGGGTCGAGGCACGAGACCCACGCACAGAGCCTTGGC
>DATKZH010000055.1:0-12994 GCA_035528065.1 Thermoguttaceae bacterium
GCCAGGCTCGGCGGCTGGCTCGGCCGAAAACACGACGGCGAACCGGGCTGGATCACCCTCTGGCGCGGCTTGGACAAATTCATTCTGATCATGCGCGGTGCCGATGCAAATAAGTTGAAATGTGGGTAATACTGAGGGCTCTGCCTGGGAACGCACGAACGCGAGGCTCCGCCTCGCAGATCACCACGAGAGTATCTCCAACATTGACCGAGGCGTCTCCCATGTCCACCGACGGCTCCACCGATCTGATCCAATCCTCAGAGCCCGAGGCGGGGGCCGGCGAGAGCGCCGACGGCTGCCGTCTGGCGGCCCGGGGACCATTCGTCTCCGGCCACGGCTCGAGCGGGCTGCGTCTGGCCGGGCGCGATCTGCGGCGGATCGCCGTCTGGCAACTGAGCGGCCCGATGGAGCGGCTCGTCACCGGCGGCACGCGAGACGACGTCCCCAGCGCAGAGGCCCAGCCGATCTGGCACTTCGATTCGGGCGGCTCGGGGCCACCGGCCGGATATCAGGACGCCGGCGACTACAGCCGCGCGGTCCGTGTCTATCACGTCCACGCCTTCCCCGGCGACCGGCGCGACCGGATCGTGGAAGTCGAGGAGGGAGACCCCGGCGAGCTGGCGATCCCCCGGCACACGACCGGCGACCGCGTTTACGCCGAGTTCAACCCGCAGAGCGGTCGCTGGGAGATCCTCGGCCCGGCCGAGGACGTCTGGCGGTTCGAGCTGAAGACGGCGCTGGTGCCCAACGGGCTTCGCGACGTGCCCAGCACGGCGGACGCCTACCTGGTGATCTACGACGCCGGCCAGGGCCGCTACGTGCGGACCGACGTCGAGTTCCCCGTGGCCGACTTCCTCGACCGTTGGGACGCCGACCCCGGCTCGCGGGGCTACGCCAAGCGGATGGCCGATTCCCACCCAAGCGCCGGCTGGGAAGTCCTGGCGATGGAGACCTCGTAGAGCAAGTCGCCGAGCAGCTCGGGGGCGGAGGTGGGAGCAGGGAGTAAGTAGTAAGGAGTTGGGAGTGGGGAGTTGGGAGTGGGTAGTAAGGAGTTGGTAGTGAGGAGTAAAGAATGATGAGTCCACATCGTTACGACGCTTCGCGTCGTAACGCACGGGGGGACGCTTCGCGTCCCGATGTCCCCGTGAGCCGTTGACCCACGAACCGCCGCGTCTGCCGGACGCGAAGCGTCCCAGCGTGCGTCCCCACGCGAAGCGTGGGAACGATAGCCCAGGGAGTGGAGAGTGGAGAGAGGGTCGGGGTGAGGGTGTGTCATCGGAGAGGGTGAAAACGGTTCATGATGCCTCCGGCTCGCCATCGCACGGACTCCCCGCTCCCCACTCCCTTCTCCCCGCTCTTCGTCGTCGGCTACCCCGGCGACGTGGGCGGGGCCAATACGGAGTGCTGGCACACGGTCCGGCTATGGCGGCAGTTCGGCGTGGAGGTCACCTTCATTCCCACGTGGAGACCGGAGCCCGGATGGCGGAGCCGCCTGGAGAGCATCGGCTGCAACACGGTCCGAACGACTCCTGGGCGGCTCGAACAGGTTCCCGGCCTCCGCGCCGGCGTGGTCGTCTCCTTCTGCAACTCCCGGTTCCTCCGCCACGCCGACCGCTTCCGCGATCTCGGCTGCAAGGTCGTCTGGGTGGGCTGCATGACCTGGCTCTTCAGCGAGGAGCGAAGGCACTATCGCCGCCGGGGACCGTTCGATCGGTACGTCTTCCAGAGCGCGTACCAGCGGTCCGAGCTCCAGCCGCAGTTGGCCAAATTCGGCGCAACGCCCGAGCAGTGCCACCTGATTCGCGGCGCGTTCGCATGCGACGAATTCCCATTCCGCCCCATGCCCCACGAGGCCAAGGCGCCGTTCGTCGTCGGACGGATCAGCCGTGCCGCCGCCGACAAGTACGCCCCCCACACCTGGGCGATCTACGAGCGGATTCCGCACCCGGTGAGGGCACGCGTGCTGGGTTGGAACCGCCGGGTGGAAGAGAAGCTCGGCCCGCCGCCGCCGTGGGCCGAGTGCCTGCCGCCGGGCGCCGAGACGCCCCCGCAGTTCTTCGGCAGCCTGCACGGCATGCTCCAGGTCAACGGCGGGGAAGCCGAGAACTGGCCCCGCTCCGGGCTGGAGGCGATGGCGGCCGGGGTCCCGATCGTTGCCCAAAACCGCTGGGGCTGGCGGGAGATGATCCGCCACGGCCAGACGGGCTACCTGGCCGAGAGCGACGACGAGCTGGCCTTCTACGCCGCCCGGCTCGCCTACGACGAAGACCTTCGACTCGCAATCGCCCATCGAGCACGCCAGGCTCTCCAACAAGAGCTGGCTGATCCGGAAGCGATTTGGGCAGGCTGGCGGAGGCTGTTCGAGGGACTCGAGGGACTTGACGGATGAAAATCGCCGCGGTCACCGTCACGTACAAGCGGCCGGTCCAGTTGGGCCGGATGCTGGCCTGTTTCCTCGCCCAAGACTACGAGGACCGCGAGCTTGTCATCCTGGACGACGCCGGTCAGTACGCCGGCCAGCAGGGCGACCGTTGGCGGCTGGTCTCGGTCAAGAAGCGGTATCCGACCCTCGGCGCCAAGCGAAACGCCGCCCCCCGGCTCATCTCGCCTCAGGCGGAAGCGATCGCCGTCTGGGACGACGACGACTGCTACCTGCCGTGGGCGCTGCGGGCCTCGGTCGCCGCGCTTGGGCGGGCGGGCTGGTCGCGCCCCGGGCTCGTGCTCCATGCCGCTCGGGACGGATCGGGCCGGCTGATCCAGCACCGCACCTGGGCGAACGATCCGGCGCGCAAGCTCTTCCACGCGGCCTGGGCCTTCCGGCGAGAGACGTTCGAGCGGACCGGCGGCTACTCGCCCGCGGTCAACAGCGGCGAAGACCAGGAGCTGATGCGGCGCCTGGAACGGGCCGGGACCAGCGAGGCGGATCCATGCCGGCTGGGCTTCACGCCGTTTCTGGTCTGCTCGTGGGGCGAGGGCCCCTGGTCCGTCCCCGGCGAGCCCCCGAAGCTCTCCTGGGCCGACCGGCAGGGATACCAACGGATGGCAAGCATCCCAAGCGGCCCCGCGGCGCTGGAGCCGACGCGACCGACCTTCTTCGACCTCGACCGCCCCGACGTCGTGCCGGGCGTTCAACCCCGAAGGTTCTAAGGGCCCCTAACACAACCGGTTCAGTCTCCCACGGCGAGCGAAACGTCTGAAGCGAGAAACCGGTCTTGATTGCGGCTCCAAAGGGGAGCACACGATGCGTGTCTTCGTGACCGGGACGGGCCGTTGCGGGTCGGTGACGTTCTCCAAGGCATGCGCCCACGCCGCCAACTACACCTGCGGTCACGAGACGCATACGGACAAGTGGACGCCGAAAGGCCTTCGCGGCGACGTCGCCAACTGGGATTACCCGGACGATCACGTCGAGGTCTCCCCGCAGTTGGCGATCGGGATTCCCCTTCTCAGGCGACGCTACCCGGAGGCCAAATGGGTCCACCTGGTGCGGACCGATCGGGACGCGTGTGCGCGTTCGCTGCGGGGCCGGTCCGACATGCGGGCCTTCGCCAAGTACTGGTTCCTCAACGCCGATCCGGACGAAACGGCCGTGGCCTACGCGGTCTACGACACGGTGCGGAGCCTCTGCGAGGCGCTCCTGCCAGATGCGTTCACCCTCACGCTGGAGCGGGCCCGAGCCGAGTGGCGGGCCTGCTGGGATTTCCTGGGCGCCCAAGGCGACTTCCCGAGCAGCCTCCGGGAGTGGGACAGGAGATACAACGTCGGGCCCTCGCAGCGCTAGGGCACTTGGCTTCGGACATTGGCTGCAAATGAGTCAAGTCTTTGGGGTTCGGGGTTCAGGGTTCAGGACTCACGTGTAGACGTGGAACTCCAAGTCCTGAACCCTGAACCCCGAACCCTGACGCTGGACTCTCGCCTCGGTCTGAGGCCCTGCCTCGCTAGCGATCGTCCCTCGTCCCCAGCCCCTCGTCCCTCATCCGGTACATCAGCTCCACGATTCCGGCGATCACCTCGGCCTGGCTGGTTTCCAGCAGGACGTCGAGCTTCTCGTGCAGCGCTCGTTTGGCGTTCATCCGGCGGGCTGCGGAGAGCGCGCCTTCGGCGGTGAGCGGGCCGCCGGTGCCCATGCGGCTGTGGAGCTCGTCGTAATCCGAGCCGGTCCAGTCGGCGAAGACCTGGGGATGGGTCTCGATCACTTCTTCGACGACCGGATTGGTCTCCTGGTCGAACTGGCTGCGGTAGGTCCGCGGCGCCGGTTCGACGAACAGCTCGTCGGTCGGCACTCCGAGCCCTTCGGCCAGCCGGCCGATCGTGCGGGGCTGGGGCTTCTTCGTGCGGTCGAGTATCCCTTTGACGGTCCGCTTGTCCACCCCGGACTTTTCGGCCAACTGCTCCGTGGTCAGACGCTGGTCGGCCATGAGTCGCCAGAGGTTGTCGCTCACCTTGTGGAGGCAAGCCTCCGCTTCTTTGGCCATGGGAAGAGTCTCATTTGGGGTTGCAGGGATGTTGGCCGTGATGGCAAAAAACGCCCCTTGACAACAATATGTACATATGTATACTATTGCCACGCCGTTTCGTCAACGGGGAATCCGTCGGGATTTTGCCAAGATGCCGGGCCCTTGCGCCCCAAAGGGTGGTATCCTCTCCCCCTTTCTGGCGAGGTCGACTCGGCACCACGCCCCCCGAATCATACTCCTGGAGCGCCGTCCGATGAACGATCGCAGCAAGGGCCGCTCGTGCCGGTATCGGGTGTGGATTGTTGCCTATCGCCACTGGCAGCCCCCCAGTTGTTCGGACGTGCCGCCCGACGCGGTCGCTTTGGAACCGGCCGAGGAGGGCACTCTCTCGGCCCCTGAAGCGGCCAGGTACGTGGAAGCCTTCAACCGGGCCGTCCTGGGCGGGCGCCGCAGGATCTGGGCGGTTGCGATTCCAATCGGTGGGGTATGGTACGAGGGCGAGCCTCGCCCGGGGCAGCCGATGCCCGACGCGGGAGGGGGTTTCTCGCTTCCGGTCAGCCGGCGATGCCCGCCGGGACCCGCTCCGGCGTCAGCACGCGTCCGGCCACCCGTCCCGCCATGTTCCTCCGGCGGCGCATGACCTCCTGATCGGCGCGGCCCCGGTGAGGCGACCGCAGCAGGCGGCCTGACACCAAAACTCTAGCTTACGGATCGATGCCGGGGCGTCGCGTCGGAAAGGCTCACGCCGGCCCGCCCCCCCCGGCGTCCGGCTGCCAGGGATTGGGCCAATCGCCCCAACGCTCCAGGTACAGCCGATAGGCCCCGATCTCGTCCGACTTTTCGGTCAGCCACTGCCTGGTTTCGGCGACGATCGCCTGTTCCGCGTCCAGGGAGAGCTGCCCCGCAAGGACGCGGGTGCGGAGGAAGACGAAGTAGGTATCCAGCACGTCGCAGCGGCAATAGTCGTTGATCTCCGCGAGCCGCCCGGCATCGTAGAGGTCTTGGACCATGTGGCCTTCGACCTCCATTTTCCCCGGCTTCCCCAGCAGGTTGGCGGCCAGGTTCAGCCCGCCGGTGAAACGGGTCGCCCCGAAGTTGGTCAGCAGCTCGCAGAGGTCGACGTGCGACTGCGCGTTGAAGCGGTTCCGGGGTTGTTCGAACGACTTCCCGCCGGCCTGGAACCAGCCCGGCGCGCTCAGCCCGTAGCGGAACGCGGCCAATTCCAAGAGCGGCAGATCGAAGCCCCGCCCGTTGAAGCTGACCAGCGTGGGCCGGCGATACTTCTCCCAACCCCGCCAGAAGTTCTCGGTGATCACGTGAGGGCGGAACTCCGGCTCGTCGAGCACGACCAGATCGACGAGCCGGAAATCGGCGGCGACCTTGGCCACGGCGACGGAGATGGGAACCTGGTACGTGTAGGGGATGAAGTCGCTTTCATACTTCTCCATCAGTTCGTCCCGATATCGCCGCACCGCCTCGGCCGGCTCGAGCGACTCGCCCGCGTAGCGGAGCTTGGCCACCAGCTCGGGATCGGCGACGCTCTCGATATCGAACACCAGATAACGGACGGCGGCAGGGGCCATGGTCGAGCACCTCCAGGCAATTCAGGGTCGCCGGTTGCACACGAGAGCCGGCAGATGCTCCGCCGCAACACGGGAAAATCAGGTCCCTCATCGCCCCTCGCAAGCTCAGGGCGTGCCACCCAAAACAGGTGACTCACACAACAGGGGCTGCCGGGCCGCTACCCCGCCGCCGGGCTGAGCTGGAGCGCCTCCTGCTCAACCGGCTCTGCGCCCGGCTCCAGCGGGCCCGACGCGCCGCGGCGACTGTCGGGATAGAACAGCTCGACGGCGGCGTCGAACTGCGTCAGGTCGGGCCGGAGGTCCAACCGGGCAGTCTCGGCCCGGAGCTTGTCGCGCAGCTCGTAGACCTGGTGCCGGCCCATGGGCCAGCGCACGGTCAGGACGTCGTTGATCTCGTTGAGGAGTTGGTAGACGCGGGCCCGCGTCAGCCCCATGGTCCGGGCGGCCTGGCGCACGCTGGTAATCGGGCCATGGATCCCCAGACGATATTCCGCCAGTCGGGCGATCTGCTGGGTGGCGTCGGTGCGGACCTGCTCCAGAAGCGGGCCCACGAACTCCCGGGCGATTTCCTCGGCGCCGGGCATGCCGGGCGTTTGCAGGGCGCGGCCGATCCAGGTCTCCACCCCGTCGATCAGCCGGGGGACGATCCGGACCACGAGGTGGCCCTGGTGCCCCATCTGAGCCACCAGGTTGTGGATGCTGTAGAACACTTCGAGAATCGCCCGGACACGCTTCTCCCCGTGCGTCTTCATGGCGCGGATCTCGGCCAGCGTCGAACCCGTGTAGTCCCCGAGCGGCGCGTTCCAGATGACGCGGGTCATGTTTTTCAGGCTGGGGGCGAACCGACCCAGCGCCTCGCCAGCCAAGCCCCGCCTGACGACCGTCGCCCGCCATTGGGCCCAAACCACCTCGGAGACCGCGGACGGGTCGAAGCCGTTCGACGAGCGGGCCTGGGAAGCCGGCGATTTCCCGTCCGGCGACACCACGCTCAGGTCGACGGGCAGCGCGGACGGGTCGGTGTTGGCCGCGCGGGAAAGCAGCGTCACCAAGGAGCGGATCTTCTTCTGCCCGATGCCCGGCGTGGCCGAAAGCTCGGAAAACGGCGTGTTCAACAGATCGTCGAGCGTACGTCCCAGGAATGCCAGGGGGAGCCGGCGATCGGCCGGCAGAGCCCAGTAGGCCAAGGGCTTGTCCAGATGATCCGTATACCCGTCGGAAAGCAGGATCTTGCGGAGACCCTCAAAACGACTGACCACCTGGAGCTCTTCAACCGATGAGGTGTTATTGGGTTTCATGGTGTCCTCTCAAGTTGCGGTCCACAGTCCCGAATCCGTCGCTCTGGTGCCGACGCGTCGTGGGCACGGCAAGCCACCGCGCCCGGAGGCACAACTCCCTTCGCGGAGCAGCGATCTCGGGCGAGAGCAACTGCTCGAAACGTTCCTTGAGCACGTCGACCGCGGAATCTCGCGGATGCAATCCCGGTTGTTGCCGGGAAAAAAGCCTTGGTTGCTGCGGCTACGAAAACAGGACGTTCCCGTTGGCTTGGATCGGCAATTGCCTTCGGTCTCGGGTGGGGGTTCGTCCGCCGCGCGGGAGCAATCCGTGCGAATTCCCCATAGTGCAAATCGGCGACGAGACGAACTGGGCGACGGTAGGTTCTTGACGGCGTCGGGCCCGAGACGACTCGGATCGCTGACGGCCGTCGTGTGAGCCCGCTTGGATCAGCCTCCTATTGTGGCATGCCGATGCCGCCGGTCAAGGCTTGCCAAGTGTTTTTTCCCAGAAACTGCGGAAAAGGGCGGGCCGTGTTGTCCCGTCGCGTATGCGGCGTGCGGGCCATTGCCGGGGCTGCGAAGCGTTCGTCTTTGCGAGGAACCCCCCAAAATGGGCCTTGTTTCCCTCGCGCGTGTGGGGGTTTCCGAACGCTGTCGTACCCCGGCGCATTGCCCGTCATTGCCCGAATCCCTTAGCTGGCCTAGAGTTCCGGCTGTTCTGCGCATAGGTCGACGCACGGAGACCTCCCGCCTTCGCGGGCCCACGTTCCCCCGGGCTGGCGTGGCAGCGGAGTGCTCGGGCGCTTGGCGTTCGGCCTACGCAACGGGAGCCCCGGCGCCATGCTTGTGGCCGAACGGCGGCTTGCGGACAATGCGGCAGTCGGGCGGCACGCGCGGAGCCGCCGAACACATGGGCAAGCGAAGGGAGGACGACGGACATGAACGAGGGAGCCGAGACCTGCTGTGCGCGGTTCGATCCGGGGCCTTGGGACGAGAAGGAGATCACCTGGGAGGGCAAGAAGTTCGTCAAGGCCCGCGTCCGCAGCTTCTTCCACGTCCCGTTGAATTTCGCGGCCGTGATGAAGAGGGCCGTGGGGCTGATCGAGGCGGCGGACGCGAAGCCTGAGGCGATGATCGTGCTTGCCGACGAGACCTCGCTGTGGGGCGCCGACGTGTACATCGACGTCACCCGGGACGTGCCCGGGGCCCAGATGGCCACCCTCTCCGGCTCGTTCCTGAGCAAGGTGTTCGAGGGCCCGTACAAGAACATCGGCACGTGGATCCGGGAAATGGGCCGCTACGTGAAGTCCCAAGGCAAGGATCTCGAGAAGCTCTACTTCTACTACACCACGTGCCCGAAATGTGCGAAGAAGTATGGGAAGAACTACGTGGTTCTTCTGGCACAGGTGTAGCGCGTGGCACGGGCTTCAGGCTTTTGTCGCATGATCGGGAACACGGGCAAGATGCCCGTGCTGCGACGGCGGCGTAGCGACGGGCCGGGCTAGCGATTCTCGAGATCTTCGGTTTGGGGCAGATCGTCGAGGCTTTCCAGGCCGAAAAGCTCGAGGAAGCGGTCGGTGGTGTGGTAGGTGAGCGGGCGACGCTTGCCGGGCGGGCGCTCGATGCGGAGCAGTTGCCGGCGGACCAGTTGGGAGAGGATGTGGCCGCTGGGGTGGTCGCGGAAGCGGGTCACGTCTTCGGCGGTGATCGGCTGGCGGTAGGCGACGATGGCCAACACGTCCAGCGCGGCCTGTGAGAGCCGGGCTTCCCGCACGCGCCCGTAGAACTTGTTGCGGATCGGCTGAAACCGCTTGTGGAGCGCAATCCGGTACCCGGCCCCCTCGCTGACGATCCGATACGGACAGCCGCTGGCGGCGTATCGGCGGTTGAGCCCGTCGACCAGACCCGGGACCTCGCCCGGCGAGACCCCCCGCATCGATTCGGCCGCCTTGACCGCCGACAACGGCTCGTTATCGAGGTCTCCCACAAACAGCATGGCTTCCAGGATGGTCGTCGGACTGATCGGGCAGGGATCGTCGTCCTCCTCGGCCGGTTCGACCTCCTCGGGCGACGTTGCCGCCGGGGGTTCCGGCGAAGGGGGGACAGGACCGTCGATCGCGGCCAGCGGTCGTTCGTCCCCTTCCGGCGACGACTCCGCCCGGGGTTCCGGCGACCGGCCCATCGCCTGGGCGTAGGCTTCGCTCAATGCGTCGAGCGAGACGTCATCCGGCTCGGCGCTGAGCGGGGAATCGGAAGCATCAGACATAACGCGCACTATAGCCGCCGACGGTCGACCGAGGCAAGGGCCGTGCCGGCCGATCGCGGGGAACTGGACGGATCGCGTCGTCGGCCAGGATCGTCACGCCGCAAGTGGGGCCTGTCGCTCCTGCTCGGCCGGGGGGCTCCCGTGGGTCTCGGTCTCGATCGCCACGGGGCCAGCACGTTTTCGGGGGCGAGACCGGCGACGCCGGAACCGTTGACAGTAGTCGAGCAGCCCCGGCGAAAGCCGCTTGATGAACCAGAGCACGTGGGCCATCGGGGTGACCAGCACCAGGCCCTCATCGCGAAGAATGGCCCGCACCGCCCGCCGCGCCACGCGCTCTGGGGACGCGCAGAGCCAGTCGGGCGGCTTGGGGAGCGGCTTGTCGGGGTGCCCGTGCGCCGCCGTTTGGAACAAGTCCGTTTTGACCAGGCCGGGGCACAAGGCCGTGACGCCCAGCCCGCGCGGACCATATTCTGCCCGAAGCGACTCCGAGAATCCGATCAGCCCGTACTTGCTCACGTGATAGGCGGCCAGGCGTCCGCTGGCGACGAGTCCGGCGATGCTGGAGACGTTGAGCACGTGGGCCTCCGATCGGTCCAGCAAGCCGGGGAGCAGCTCGCAGGTGAGCTGGATCGGCCCCAGGAGGTTGACCGCCAGCAGCCGGTCCCACTGCGAAGCGCTCATCAGGTGCGTCGGGCCGTAGTAGGCGATTCCCGCGTTGTTGACGAGGACGTCGAGCGGCCGCCGAGACCGCATCAGAGCGTCCACGCTTTCGGAAATCTCGCTGGGGACGGCCAGATCACAGCAGCGCACGGTCACCCGGACGCCCTTTCGGCGCGCTTGCCAGGCAACGTCGGCCAGGCCCGGCAGATCGACGTCCAACAGAAACAGGTCCGCGCCCCGATCGGCCAGCGCCAGCGCGATCGCCCGACCTATCCCCGAAGCGGCACCCGTGACGAGAGCGTGCTTACCGCAAACTGTCCGCATCGTCGGCCCCCCCCCTTGGCCTCGACCGACCGGCAACACGGGCCGGCAGATCCCTCCCAGACGGTGTAATCTTGACAATCCCTCCATTTTCGTATCGGTCACGATGCTTGGGGCACTTGACCCGGAGTGGGGGAGCGCGAGAAAGAGGGGCATGGCAACATCCGTCCGAGGGCGGGGCGGAGGCAACGGACTCACAGACGCTTCGCCATCATTCCCCATCGTTACGACGCTTCGCGTCGTAACGGACGTATAGACGCTTCGCGTCTTGATATCGGCGGAAACCATTCACGCACAGGGAGTTGCGCCTTCCCGACGCGAAGCGTCGGAGTAGTGCGTTCCCACGCAAAGCGTGGGAACGATGGCCCGCTGGACGGGTCGGACGAATGCGACGCGCGCCGGGGCGGAGAATCCCGCCGTGCTCCCCGTCGCGTTGACGGAGGGCCGGGCCGACCACGGGGCTCCACGCCGCCTGCTACCACCGCTTGGCGACTTCCGCCTTCATGAAGCTCAGGGCGTCGGTGGCCAGTTGGCGCTCGCTCTGGTACATGCGGCGCCAGATCTTGGTGGCGGGGATGAGCTTCTCCAGGGCCAGGCCGAAGGCCTCGACGACCATCGTGCCGTCGTAGCCGATCTCGTGGAGGGTATCGAAGGTCTCGGCCCAGCGGACGTTGCCCGAGCCCGGCGTGCTGCGGTCGTTCTCGGAGATGTGCACGTGCCCCAGGCAGCCCTCGAGCGCCCGGATCGCCTCCGGGGTGCTCTTCTCCTCGATGTGGGAGTGGAAGGTGTCGTACATCATCTGGCAGTAGGGATGATTTACCTCGCCGACGAAGCGGGCCCCGTCGGCGGCCGTGTTGAGGAAGTAGCACTCGAACCGGTTGAGGTACTCGATGCCGAGGCGGACGCCCGCCTTCCCGGCGTGCTCGGCCACTTCCCGCATGCCCTCGACGCCCCATTTCCACTCGTCTTCGGTCGGGCCGGCGCCGGAGAACTCGCCCAGGGCGGAGTGGAACGGACCGGCCATCACCTCGCATCCCAGGGCCGCGCAGCAGTCGAGATTCCGCTTGTTGGCGTCGATGCCTTGCCGTCGCACGGCCGGGTCCGCGCTGATCATGTTCTCTTCGGGACCGCGGATCGCCGTGCCGGTTCGGGCCAGACCCAGCTCCTCGAGTCGCTTGTTCCACTTGGCATAGTTGTCCGCGTTGTCCAAATCGAACACGGGCAGCTCGACCACGTCGAAGCCGATCTCTTTCAGCTCGTCGAGGTAGGCCAGCCCCTCGTCGCTAAGCGTGTCGATCCACATCAAGAGGTTCATTCCGAATCGCATGGTCTCTCTCCTTCGACAAGGGGCCAAATTCGCTGCTGGTTGGGTCCCGCCCGTGCTGTCCGTCGGCTTCCTCATCACCCCGGAGGCGCGACCGCCGGTCGCGGCTTTATGTGCGAGGAAGGGCCTCGACCGGGATTCCGTCGAGCAATTCCGCCGTGCGGCGGCTTACCTGCTCGCGAGCCTCCGGCAGGACGTCGCGGAAGCCGTCCGGCAGTTCGGCGAACCCGACTCGACGCATCACCTGGTTCAGGCGCCCAAGTAGTCTGACATCTTCCAGATAATCCCACAAGATCCGCTCCCCGCAGAAGCGCGAGATCATCCCGGCAAGCCGGTCGGTGGGCCGGGTCGCCATCCGGTTGACCGCCTCCTCGACCTGCCGCCCGTCGACCGAATCGAGCACCCGGCAATACTCCTCCAGCTTGGCCGGGGCCTCGGCGATCAGCGAGGCGTCGAGCAGGACCTCCCCGAGCAGGTGGCCCAGGAAGCTCGGCCGATAGCCCGACGGCTCGTCGAGCACCTCGCGGAACCGGCCCGCCAACTCGATCGACAGCTCCACGAAGCAGCGGCTCTCGTGGAACCGGGCGTCGTCGCGGATGTGCTGGATCACGCCCCGGGCGACGGAGGCCGTCACCCCGTCAGGATCCTTGGCCAGCGGCTCGGCGTGCTTCCGCCGGACGCGGACCCCGCGATCCGCGACCGAGAGCCAATCGGGCACGCCGGTGCCGGCCGCGAAGTAGGGATCGTCGAGAAATGGGAGCGCGTGGGCGAAGTAGTTCATGGGGTCAAGGGGGCCCGTAATTGCGGGGACGCCTGCCCGCATTATTTGGCCCAATCGCGCAGACGACAAGTATCCCGCAACAACGGCCGGACCGACTCCCATCCACCTACCGCCTTGGTTGCCGGGTGACCGTTCTTCAGGTGCTTAACTGTGCGGTTTGCGAATGGACATTCCCACCCGGTAGAGCCCATTGGACGAAGCGGCTTCGCCGCGGGAGGGAGGAGCGGTTTGGAAGGGTGGCGAGGGATGGGAGGGCATCGGGCGTTGATGGGGTCTGGCGTGTGATACGTTTGGATTTCCGGCCGGTGTGGCTGGAATTCCTCTATCC
>DATKZH010000056.1:0-3478 GCA_035528065.1 Thermoguttaceae bacterium
TGGCCGGGCACGTCGTACGATGTCGAGGGCGAGCGGGCCAGATATACCCGCGCCATCGCCGACGCCGGCGCGCGCGTGGGGGTCGAAATCGCCCAGGAGGGCCAGCCGCTCGAAGAGAATGCCGCCGTCGCGGCGTTTGTCCAGAAGGTGCAGGCCGAGAAACCCGATGCCGTTATCGTCACGCTCCAGCACCTGAAGAGCTGGGGCATGGCGGGCGAGATCGCCAAGGCCGGCGTGCCCACGATCGTCTTTGCGCCGGTCGGCACCGCCTTCACGGGGCACGTGAACAGTCTGGCCTCCCAGCCCGGCGTCCACGTCATCTCGTCGCTGGAAACGCCGGCCATCGAGCAGGCCCTGCGAATGATCCGCGCCAAGCGGCAGCTCGAGGCCACGAGAATGCTGGTCGTGCGCGGCAACGAGCGGAAGGAGGATAAATTCGGTTTCGTGAGCCTCCAGTATGTCCCGCGCGCGACTTTCGAGGAGATGTTCAATCTGACGCCGGTCAGCGAGGAGGCCGAGTGGGTCGCACACCAGCGGTTCCGCGAGGCCAGGAAAGTGGTGGAGCCGACAAAACAGGACGGCTTGAACGCCGCGAGGTCGTACATCGCAGCCAAACAACTGCTCAAGAACGAAGGCTGCAACGCCCTGACGACCGACTGCCTGGGCATGGTCACGCAGAAGAAAGTACCGACCCCGCCCTGCATGGGGGCTTCGATCTTCCAGGATCACGGGGTGACGTACGGCTGTGAGGCGGCGGTCGGACCGGCGGTGTCCCTGATGCTGAGCAGCTACCTGTTCGACAAGCCGGGATTCATGAACGATCCGGTGCCTGAGACCGTCAAGAACGTGCTGATCGCGGCCCATTGCGTCAGCGGCACGCGGATTTACGGCCTCGACCGGCAGAAGGAGCACGCGCCGTATATTCTGCGCAGCCACTCCGAGTCGAGCTTGGGCGTCTCGCCGCAGGTCCTCTGGCCCGTCGGGCAGCCGGTGACGCTCGTGCAGTTTTTCAAGCCCGATGCGCTCTATCTCGACACCGGCACGGTTGTCGGCAACGTCGATACGCCCCCGGCCGGCGGATGCCGCACGAGTGTCGAGATCTGCATGGACGACGTCGAAGACAGCCGCGACGTTCTGGGATTCCACCAGGTCGTCTTCTACGGCAATCATCGGCGCGACGTCGAGGCATTTTGCCAGTTGTATGGAATCAAGGTGGTTCATTCGCCCCGAGTGCACGCCGAAGCGAATGCGTAGGGGGCAACTCCACGTGGTTGCCGAGGGCAGGCACGCGGACCTGTCCCTACTTGACAAAACGCCGTCAAGCGGTAGAATATTATTTGACTGGTTTTTGGGAATTGGATCCTTGGGTCCGATGAAGATGAAAGGGACAATGGCAAGTCTGGTGGGGGGAGGGTTGATGCTGCTGCTGGTACTTCTGCCGGGCACAACTGCGGCGCGAGTCAGTTTTGGCATAAGCATCGGCTCGCCTTTCGTTTATCACTATCCAGGTTTCCACCACGGCTGGTATCCCTATCACCACTCGTATTCCTACTATGGCCGGTATCCCCATTGCGGGCGGCATAGTTCGTCAGGACTGGGAATCTGGATAGGCGGCTACCATCCAATAGTAATCGACCCGCCCGTAAGAGTTCGCAGCGAAGTAGTGACGAAGGCAGGCGGGGCGATGCCCGATGCCGACACTGCCGAAGAACTGGAGAGGCTGAGGCGCAAAAAAAGCGAGCTTCTCAAGGTGCTCAAAATCGGCGACAAAGAAAGGCGCGTCCAGGCTATTCGCGACCTGGCGGGATTTTCTTCTGATGATGGGGTCCGAAAGGCCCTTGAGAGCGTCTTGCTGTCCGACCCGGATCCGGAACTGCGCAGGCAAGTCGCCACGTCATTCGGCAGGACCGAAAACCGGAAGGTCGTGGCCGCATTGGAGGAAGCAAAAACCACAGACTCCGACAAAGAGGTCCGTCAGGCAGCCTATAGAGCCATCATCCTGATCAAGGGATATTAGCGCCCGGCAGGGTGGATGGAGTTGGGGGGAGATACGAAGATGTTCCGGGGGATAGTGTGCAGACCTCGTCTGCTCAAGAAGAGGGAAGCCAGATGAAAAAGTGCACGAAGAGCTTGGGGGATTCAGCGAAAAGACTTCTCATTTTGGCCATCGCATTCGGAACGATTAGCGGCCGCCATCCTGCCTGGGCCCAAAGCCCCGAGATAATCCTCTATGAAGAGGACTTTGAAGACGGGCAGGCTCAAGATTGGGAGTTGGAACCGGGGTGGCTTGTAGGCGAGGGTATGCTCACAGGTCAAGGTCATAAGTGGGCATGGCCGCACGTTGGACCGTGGCAGGACTTCCGTTTGCAGTTCCGCCTGAATCTTCAACAAGGGACCGTCCATCTGGTCTATCGTCTGAACGACACGGGACGCTACTTCATTGGGTTTCACCAGGAAGGGTCCTATCTGAAAAAGCAGTATTGGCCCGAGACCTTTATAGATCTGCTGGAACACCCGGTCGAGCTTCGCGACCTCGGTCGATGGCACCAGATAGAGATTGCCGGAGAAGGGCCCCAGCTTCGGTTCTCGGTCGATGGCGAGCTTGAATGGCAATACGCCGATCCCAATCCCTTGCAGGGAGGAAGCTTTGCCTTCGAAACGCTGGACGGCAGCGTTGCGCAGATCGATGACATTCGGGTGTTGGGACGGCCCTCAAGCGCCTCTCTGAACTGGGTACGCACGGGCGGCCCGCTGGGTGGTCTCGGTTATGACGTTCGCATGAGGCATGACAATCCCGATGTCATGTACGTCACCGACGCCTGGGCGGGGGTCTTTGTCAGCCCGAACGGCGGCCAGACGTGGTATCCATCAAGCCAGGGTATCACGACCCGTACGGGCGAGTCCGGCGATGCCATCCCGGTCTTTTGCCTGACCATCGACCCGCACGACCATGATATCATCTGGATCGGCACACAGAATGTGCGGGGCATTTTCAAATCGACGGATGCCGGACAGACATGGGTCGAGAAAGACAACGGCGTCGTCGAGCGCGAGGGCATCACCTTCCGCGGCATCACCGTCGATCCGCGTTCCTCCGACATTGTTTACGCCGCCGCGGAACTTGCCAGCTTCGCCTGGAGCGCTCAGGAGCAGCAAGGCCGGGAGTTCGACAAGACTAAGGGCGTGGTGTACAAAACCGTTGACGGCGGTGAAAACTGGACCGCCGTGTGGCGAGGAAACAACCTTGCCCGTTACGTCTGGATCGATCCTGACAATCCGGACGTGCTCTATATTTCCACCGGCATCTTCGACCGGGAGGCGGCCAACTCCGACGACACCACCAACAAGCCCGGCGGCGAGGGCGTCGTCAAGTCCACCGACGGCGGACAAAACTGGCAGCCGGTCAATTACGGCATGGGCAATTTCTACGTGGGCACCCTGTTCATGCACCCTGACAATCCCGACATTCTTCTGGCCG
>DATKZH010000057.1:0-6019 GCA_035528065.1 Thermoguttaceae bacterium
TCGGTGCGGCCCGGCAGCTTCACCTCCACGGCCATCGCGCCGGTCTCCATGTCGTTCTGGATCAGCCGGGCAGATACGAGCGGCGACGTATCGGTCGTGTAGGGCACGATGATCGCGGCGTACTGGCTGGCGGCGCCGTCGTCGTCCCGTCGCTCGGCAAGGATCTGCTGGATCGGGGGCGCGTCGAGCTCGCTTCCCGAATCGCTCCGCCAGCCCGGCGCGTCGGCCACGATCAGTCGGTCCACGTCGCTGAGCATGGCCAGGTCGAGCCGCGTCTTGTCGAACTGCCACGTGGCGGTGAACGGCCCCGGACGTTTGACCGCCCGAAGGTTGATGAGCCAGCGGATCTCCTCGTCGATCGGCTCCGGCTCGGGCGTGCTCAGATTCACCAGGGCGCCGTTCGAGTGGAAGCCGTACTGATGGAGCTTGCCGCCTTGGGTGCGGAAGAAATCGACGGCGTAGGTCGCTCCGCCGGAGAGCTGCACCAGGACGCACGTGCGCTGGTATCGCTCGCACTGCGAGTACGCGTCGGCCGAGGCCTCGACGACCTCCACGCCCGGGGCCGCGCCGAACAGCTCGAGCCGGGAGTGGCGATCGGGCACGTTTTGGCTGGCGCCGTCGACGGTGACGAGGTTGTGGGCGAGCGTGCCGGCCGTCCAGGCGTTGCGGGGATCGTCCCAGATGTAGCCGCGGTCGGAGGCCAGCTCGACGCCGTGGGCGTAGTAGAGGATCCCCAGCGTGTCGGAGTGGCGATGGCCGTGCCGGGCGTAGCCGTTGAGATAGAAGGCCGTGTCCCCTTGCGGCTCGCCCGCTCGGAGCACACCCACGTGCCAGCCGGGGAACCATTCGGTATAAAGCGGCAGGGCGGCGTCGGCCCGGGCCTTCATGTCGGGGTCGCGATACCAGAGGGCGTATTCGCTCCCCGCCTCCTGGAGGCTTTTGCCCTGGACCTCCTCCAACAGCCCGGCGTACTGCGGCCCGTAGCGATCGGCCAGGATTTCGGCCCAAATCGTGCTCAGCCCGGTGCGGTAGTGCGTATCGCCGATCACGGGATATCGCCGGCCGGGGGCCATCATCCGGACCATGCTCTCCAGGGCGAGCCGGTACCGGCCGATCTGGTCGAACGGCTCGAGGTCGTCGAGCCGCTTTCCTTCGTCGGGCTGGTAGCCCGGCGGATCGGAGTAGCCCCGCAGGATCTCGGGGATGTCGCGCATCAGGCCGAGGTGCATGCTGGAATAGGAGGGGGATTCCATGCAGAAGCCGTCGAAGTGGAAGCATTCGTCCATGAGCTGCTCGAAGCCGTCGAACGCCCACCGGGCGCTTTCCGGCCGCCCGAAGAGCACGCCGACGGCCGCGCTCAGTGCCCGGCCGGGCCCGCACTTGTTGTTGATGTCCTGCCAGTTCGCGCTATCGGCGCAGCCGGCCAGGATCAGATCGTCGACGATCCGCCGGTCCATTTCGGCGGTGAGCACGGGGGTCCCGTCGGGGTGCTTGGCCTCGCGAATCAGGTCGTAGGCCACGGTCATGGCCAGGATCGTCGACCCGTCGCCGCCGCTGCAACTGTATCGCCCCGAGCCCCAGAAGCCGTTGCACAACATGGCGTAGTCCTTCGCCTGGTGCAGGCCGAAGGCGTTGACGACGACCTCCTTGGGGAATTTGCCTGCGCGGGGGTTTGCGCCCAGCTCTTGGGCCACGTCGGCGGGTGGCCAGTCGGCGTAGGTGCCGTTGTAGGAATGGAAGAGGTAATGGGGGTAGACGCGGGCGAAGCGATCCAGGATCCACGCCGCCCGCTCGGCGTACTGCACCTCGCCGGTGATCGCGTACAGCTTGGCCAGGGGGAGGATCTGGCCGACCACGCAGCCGGCCTTGTAGGTCCGGATCAGCCCGCTGAAGCTCGTGTGCACGGGCCACCCCACCCAGCGGAAGGCGTACTTGCCCGATTTGTCCTCCGGATGGGCGCGTTCCTCGTCGGTCTCGTAGTAGGTGAAGGTCTGGCCCATCTTCGGGCAAACGAGCTTGCCGGTCTCCGGGTATTTGGGGTTGGGATAGACCGTGCCGCAGTACTTGCACGCGAGCTTGTCGGGCTCGGCGACGTCCCAGCGGTAGATCCCGCACTCGCCCATCGACGACTTCTTCCCCACGCAGACCGGGCAGTTCTGACCGTACGTCGGCCACGGCGTGAGCTCGGGGAGCATCTCGTCGATGAAGTCGCGATCCTTCTCCATCACCAGGCGCACGCTCCGCTCCCAACTCGCGACGATCGCCTGCGCCCACGGGTAGCGAGCCGCATTCTCTCGGGCATGGGCAACGTCCTCCGCCTTGTACAGCGTGCAGGGCTCCGCCCGCAGCGTGGCAGGGAGCAGGATCAGGGTGAGGGATAACGCAAAACGGGAAGCGCCGGTCATGGTTCCACCTCCGTTCGGCAAGAATCGGGTCACGGATCCACCGCAGACTCAGGTCCCTTGGAGCCTCTACGATAGCGGCGTGCAGGCCCTCCTGGAAGTGGCGGCTTGCCGTCCGCCCGTCAGACCTGAGATGGCACGCGTTCGACGTGGATAGCGGCATGACGCAATGTCTGTGGCAATCGAGTTCGGGCCAGCCTACAATGAACCGGCGCATACCCGTCGGTTCGGCCTCGTTCCGTGGATGCGAGACCGAACTGCCGCGCCAGCCGGGCGGAGGTGACCATGTCGTACGAATCGGTTCGGCGAAAGCGGACGGTATTGGCCGTGTGGCTCGGTCTGGTGCTGGCAGTCGCGGCAGCTAAGGCCGAGCAGCCGAGTCTTCCGGTCGCGACCAAGCTCATCCTCTGGCTGAAGGCCGACGGGGGCGTCACCACGGCGCCCGAGTCGAGCGAAGTCACCGCCTGGGCGGACCAGCGGGCCGGCGACAATCAGAAGGCCAACGACGCCTCGTGCCCCGCGGAGGAAGCCCGACCGCTTCGCGTCGACGATGCCCTGAACGGGAGGCCGGTGATCCGCTTCGACGGCCGCGACGACCACCTCGATTTCGTCTTGCCCGTCGACGGGCTCGAGCAACTGACGATCTTCCTGGTGGCGGCCAACGCGACCCCGCAGGACCCGACTTGGGCGGCCCACCATCATGGGGCCATCGGCTGGGTCCACACCGGCGCATGGGGCACCGTGGGATTGGGCCCGTTTCAGGACTACGTCGCCGCTCGATTCGCCACCACCAGAACCTGCGGCGCGGTCCTCTATCGTCGACCGGCTTCCCTCGGATCGGCGGCGTCGATCACGACGGCGTGCAAGAACGGAACGGCCCACGAGCTTTTCGTCGACGGCGGCCGGGTCTGGGCCGGGACGCTCGCCGCACCGAGTATCCGGAACACGTCGGACCACGGCTCGGTCGGCTGCATCTACGACGACGACCCGGCGACCGACTTCTATTGCGGCGACGTGGCCGAACTGCTCGTCTACGCCGCCGCCTTGTCCGACGCCCAGCGACAGGCCGTCGAGCGCTACCTCGACGATCGATGGCTCAGCGCCGCCCATTGAGCCGCCCGCTCAGAGGACGGAAGCCAGGAACCGCAAGCCACAAGGAGCCCCGGCGATGACCGACAAGGAGACCCTGAGATTCAGCCGATGTCCGCTGCACCACGAGGCATGCTGCTCGGACATGGACCGACGGAGCTTTCTCAAGCAGGCGTCGATCCTCTCGGCCGCGGTTCCCGTGGCCGCGGGCGCGCTCGGGCACGCATTGGCCGCGGCCGCCGTCACCGCGCCGGCACCGGCCGAGAAGCAGCCCCCGGTCGTCAAGGTGGGATACCTCCGATACGCGAAGGCCGTCGGCGGGGGCTGGCCGGGCCACGGTTTCAACAACGACCTGGCCTGCAAGGAGTATTCCCAGAAGCTGGAGCAGATGGGCCGGGAGCTCAACGTCCGGATCGATCTGGCCGACGCAGAGATCACCGACGAGGCGGGCGTGGACCGGTTCGTTGCAGCCGCCAAGAAGCAGACGCCCGATGCCCTGCTGATTTGCCCCATCGGCTTGGGACAGTGGGATCGGGCCCAGAAGATCCTCGGCACGACGGGCATGCCCACGCTGATCTTCAGCCAGATCGGCACCGCCTTCACGTGGCACACGACCCCGTTGGCGTCGAGGCCGGGAGTCTACCTGGTCAGCTCGCTGGACATCGGCGACGTACGGCCCGGGCTGGAAATGGTCCGCACCGAGAAGACCCTGAGACAAAGCACGCTTCTGGTGGTCAAAGGAGGCAGCGACGAGGAGAAGGTGTACGGCAGCGTCGGCACCCGGCTGAAGTACGTCTCCGAGGAAGCGTACGTCGCCGCGTATCAGAAGAGCGAGGTCGACGACGACGTGCGTCGCCTCGCGGAGGAGGCCGTCCAGGAAGCCAAGGAGATCCGAGAAGTCAACCGGGACGACGTCCTTCAGGCAGCGCGGCACTACTTCGCCGCCAAGCGGCTCCTGGCCGAGCACGCCGCCGACGGCATCACGAGCAATTGCCTGGGCATGCTCTACGGGAAGACCGGCACGCCGTGCCTGGGGTACTCCCGGCTCATGGACGAAGGGATCCCCGCCGGCTGCGAGGCGGACGTCGGCTCGGCGATGACGATGATGCTCATCCACAACCTTCTCGGCCGGCCCGGGTTCATGGCCGACCCGCTGGTCGATACGGCCCGGAACCTGTTCGCCAACGCCCACTGCAATTGCCCCACCAGGCTCGACGGCTTCGACGGCCCCCGGGAGCCGTACGTCCTCCGGGCCCATCACGGCCACTGGCACTGGGTCTCGCCGCAGGTGCTGTGGCGGATCGGCCAGGTATTCACGCTATCCCGGTTCCAGAAGCCGGGCCTGCTGATCGTGGATCGCGCCAAGGTGGCGTGCAACTACGAGAGCCCGCCCTCCGCGGCTTGCATCACCAACGTGGGATCGGTGGTCGAGGGCGCCGAAGACAATCCGCACAAGGTCGGCGGCTTCCACGTGCTTCAGATCTACGGCGACCACGTGGCGAAGCTGCGCGCCTACGGCCGGCTCTACGGCATCGAGGCGGTCCACGCCTGGGACCCGAGGGTCTCCTTCCTGTTCGAGCCGGACTATCCCGCCTAGGCTGAAGTGCCGGCCTCCCCTGCCGGACGACTAGAGCCAGTACGCCGTGAACAGCTCGTCGACCGCTTCGGTCTCCGAGTCGCCGCCGTCGTCGGGGTCGTTGCGCCGTTGGAGATCCTCGAACTCGTAGAGCCAGAGGATGCTCTCGATCTGGGCGGGCACCGGCCGTTGCGTGAGCCCGGTTTCCAGGACCGCGTCGTAGAGGATGGCCACGTCCTGGTCGTCGCCGCCGTGGGCGTACACGCGGTCGAACGACACCGCCCGGTTGAAATACTCCGAACTGAAAATCCTGGTCTGCGCCGACGTGGCCACCAGCGTGTCCTTGGCCGCGGAGCCGTACAGGTGGGCCACGTCGTTGCCGCCGGTGGCGTAGGCATGCACCCAGCGAAAACCCTTCGCCCGGTTGAAGAAACCGTCGCCGTAGAGCTTCGCTTCCTCGGGCCAGGCCTTGAAGGTTTCGTCGCCGTTGGGGTCGTCGTAGAGCACGGCCACGTCGTCGTTGCCGGGGCTACTGAACGCGTGCACCTGCGAGAACCCCTTGGCCCGGTTGTAGAATCCATCGCCGTAGAGCTTGGCCTCGCCGGGCCAGAACTTGAACGTGTCCGTGGCGTTGGGGTCGTCGTAGAGCACGGCCACGTCGTCGTTGTCCGGGCTGCTGAACGCGTGCACTTGGCGGAACCCCTTGGCCCGGGTGAAGAAGCCGTCCCCGTAGAGCTTGGCCTCGCCGGGCCAGAACTTGAACGTGTCCGTGGCGTTGGGGTCGTCGTGGAGCACCGCCATGTCCTCGTTGCCGGCCGTGCTGAACGCGTGCACGAAGCGGAACGACGTGACCCGGTTGAAAAACCCATCGCCGTAGAGCTTGGCCTGATCGGGCCACGACTGGAACGTGTCCTTTCCGGCGGGATCGTCCCGCAGGTCGGCCACGTCGTCG
>DATKZH010000058.1:0-21069 GCA_035528065.1 Thermoguttaceae bacterium
TGCGGCGGGCCGTAGCCATGCGGCGTCCATGACCTGAAACGCTCGTGGCGACCCTTTTCAGCCGCGTTCTGCAACGGACGAGGCCGCGGCCCTCTTCATGCTGCGCGCATGGCGAGGAATCCCCTTCTCGATTCCGCCCCCGCACGCTCCTCCCTCCCGCGGCGAAGCACTTCGTCCAAGAGACTTTTCGCATCGGCTCCGCGATGCGAAAAGTCTTGTCTCTTTTGAGGCAAAAAACACTTGAAACGTTTCCGGAAACCGATAGACTCAGGATGCGGTTGGCCCACCAATCACCTCGGTTAGGGGGTTTGGTGGCCGATTTTGGCCAAAGACATGCGAATCGTCGGCGGCCAGCCTGTTTGACCATGGTTGACCCTCCACCGTCGAGCCGCGAAGGGCGCGGGCTCCGGTGTGTGGTTCCCTCGGATTTGGCTAGCCTGATCCGGGGGTCGACCGCTGGCCAGGATAGGTCGCTCGTATGGCGCGCGAGTGAGAGTGACGTCGGACCGGTACGGTTACCGCCGAACCACTATTGGGGGGCCGTACCCACGACCCATCCGACGCTCCAATTCGCTCTCCCGGGTCCCGCCCCCGGCATGCGCGCCGCGGCCTGTGCAGGCTGGTCGCCTTTCTTTCCGGCCTGTCATGCCCCCACGGCCGTGCTGCCCGCAATCCCGCCACATCGGTCGGCGGGATCCTTAGGGCCTGCGCAGAAAGTAGAACGACCAATTGGGTGGCACGTCCTGAGGAATGAAGGGCGTGGTGACGCGCGCAAGACACGCCCTTCGCTGCGTTTGAGGGACGTGCCACCCTGACGAAAACTTGTGCAAGCGATTTCTGCGCGGGCCCTTATTCTGGGGGAGGAATCCTGGAGACGCACCTCGGTGGGGCGCGAGTCGATTCCAGCCTTCCCGCACCAGGCGGTTCCCCTGCACCGACGACGCGCGCCGTGCGGCGATCCGGTGGAAGCATCGCCCGGGCGATCGTTTTTCCGAGGGGCCTCCGGTGATCGGCGCTTCGGCCGCGAGCGGGTCGCTCGGTGGCAGGGAGGGGTTGGGCGCGAACGATCGTCATGCCGGAAGCGGCCGTGCGATCTGCTCGGCGGCCTGCGCCAAATCATCGCGATTGGGCGGGCGATCCGGCTCGATCGGTTCGTGCAGAGGTTGGCTGAGCCGACTGCCGCGCCCGATCGTACGACGTGCCGAGCCGTCGAACGGCTCCTCGCCCGACGTCGGGTCGAGTCTACCGGCGTGTGGGTGACGGTGTGGGTGAGGCGTTGACGGCGCGGCGCGAAGTGCGACGCGGCGGCGATCGCATCGTCTCGATGGAGGGCGGCGGCTTGTGTGGCAGGGCACGGGATAAACTTGGGGAAGACGTCTGGATTATGCCGATTTAGAGCATTATACTTACTCAAACTCCTTAGCCTGGGGATGACGGGAGGAGGCTTGGGACCGATCATGCAGAACGGTCATTGGTCGAGCAAGACCAGGAATTCGAGAACCGCACGTGCCTTGAGAAACGGCTCGGCCCGCAACGGGAAGGGACCGCAGTGGGCCGCGTTGTGCGACGAAGCGCTGCTCGAGGTGCGGATCTGCGACCTGGGACTCCACATCCCGGGGACTCCGCTGGAGCGGAACATCGAGCGGCTTTGGGAAGAGCTCCGGATGCGTCGGTTCCGGTTCCGTCCGCACTGCTGGCTCTCGGATGAATGGTTCTCTCCGGACGGGGTTCCGGGGATCGGGATCCCCTTCTATCTGGCGCATCCGCGTCTGGCGCGACTGGAACGGAAGCAGGTGTTGGAGGTGGAGGGAGGCACCAAGGACTGGTGCATGCGAATCCTCCGCCACGAGGCGGGCCACGCCATCGATACGGCGTACGGCCTCCATCGCCGCCGCCGCTGGCGGGAGCTGTTCGGCAGATTCACCGAGCCCTACCCGGAGTACTATCAGCCGAAGCCTTACAGCAGAAGCTACGTCCAGCACCTGGATTCCTGGTACGCGCAGAGTCATCCGGCCGAGGATTTCGCCGAGACGTTCGCCGTGTGGCTGAAGCCGCGGTCCGGCTGGCGGGGGCACTACCGGGGCTGGCCGGCGATGAAGAAGCTCGAATACGTCGACCAACTGATCAGCGGCATTCGCGGCACCAAGCCGCAGGTCGTCTCCCGGCGGTACGTGGCCCCGTTTCGAAAGATCCGCAAGACGCTCCGGGAGCATTACGCGGAGAAGCGGGCCCGCTACGGACTCGACCATTCCGACTCCCACGACCGCGACCTCAGGCGGCTCTTCTCCGATGCCCCGGAGCACGCCAAATCTCCGTCGGCCGCCGCCTTCCTGCGCCGCACGGGGCCCGAGCTGCGCCGGGCCGTGGCCCAAGGGACCGGGGAATACCAGTACACGATCAACCAGATCCTGGAGGACATGATCGAGCGCTGCCAGGAGTTGAACCTGCGTCTTGACCGGCGACGAGACCAGGTCAAACGGGACACCCTCGTGATGCTCACCGTTCAGACCATGAACTATCTCCACGGTGGCCATCATCGGGTAGCGCTATGAAGAAGCTCCGCGTGCTGGTCCTGATGCACGAGGATCTGGTTCCCCCCGAGAGCCTGGAAGGCCTTACCGACAAGGAAATCGACCGCTTCAAGCCGGAATTCGACGTCGTCTCCTCGCTTGCGGACCTGGGCCACGAAGTTCGGCCCCTGGGCATGGTCGACGACCTCGGGGTCGTGCGCAGGGCGATCCTCCACTGGAAGCCCCACGTGGCCTTCAACCTCCTCGAGGAGTTCCACGGCGTGGCCGTCTACGACCACCACGTGGTCAGCTACCTGGAACTGATGCGGCAGCCGTACACCGGCTGCAACCCCCGGGGGCTGATGCTCGCGCACGACAAGGCGTTGAGCAAGAAAATCCTCACCTACCACCGCATCGCCACGCCCAGGTTCTCGGTCTTCCCCACCAAGAAGAGGCCGACGCGGCCCCGGCGCCTCTCCTTTCCGCTGCTGGTCAAGTCGGCGATCGAGGACGCCTCGTGGGGCATCTCGCAGGCATCGATCGTCACCAGCCAGGAGAAGCTCGTCGACCGCGTCGAGTTCATCCACGAGGAGGTCCGAAGCGACGCGATCGTCGAGGAGTACATCGAGGGCCGGGAGCTCTACGTCGGCGTGATCGGGAACCAGCGCCTCGGGACGTTTCCCGTCTGGGAGATGCTCTTCACCAAGATGCCGAAGGACATGCCCCACATCGCCACCGCGAAAGTCAAGTGGGATGAGGAGTACCAGAAGAAGTACGGGATCGACACCCGGGCGGCCAAGGACCTCCCGCCGGGCGTCGGCGAGCGAATCGCCAAGATCTCGAAACGCGTCTACCGCACCCTCTCCCTGAGCGGCTATGCCCGAATGGACCTCCGACTGGCCCCCAACGGCCGGATCTACGTGCTGGAGGCCAACCCCAACCCGAACCTCGAGTACGGCGAGGACTTCGCCGAGTCGGCCCATACGACCGGCATCCACTACGAGGCCCTCTTGCAGCGGATCCTCAACCTCGGCCGGAACTATCACGCGCCCTGGAGGGGATAGGGGCGACGGACGGTAGGCGGCTCGCGCGGGATTTGCTTTCGTCGCCTCCTCCGGCTATTCTGCCGTTGCGCTCCGTTTTCCCGCTACCGCAGAACCACCGCTTCACGAGGACGCGATCATGCGAGCCCTGGCGTTTCTGATGATCTGGACGGCCGCCGTCCCGGCCGCGGCCGACGACAACCTCGCCCGCAACCCCAGCTTTGAAACCGATGCCGACGCCGACGGCACACCCGACGAGTGGCGCTGGTCGGGCGACGGCCGCCTGGTGACGCAAACGCTCGCCCAGGATGAAGGCCGCGACGGCAAGCGGTGCGCCCGGCTGAGGTGCACCAAGTACACGGCGGGCAACCCGGCAGCCCACGCGATGGTCTGCCAGATGGGCGTGCCGGTCGTGCGTGGGAAGAACTACCAGGTGACGTTCTGGGCCCGGGGCGAGGAGATCGCCGGCGACGTGGTCTCCGTGGCCCTTTCCGACACGTCGGTTTGGACCAACTGCGGGCTGGAAGGGGGGTTTGTCCCCTCGCCCGACTGGAAGCAGCACCAGTTCCTCTTCCACGCCACGCGCGACTGCGCCGACAAGAGCCGGTTCCAGATCTGGTTCGGCTCGACCGGCACGCTCTGGCTCGACGACGTCGAGTTCCGCGAGGCCGGGCGCGACGTCTACCATCCCGGCCAAATCATTCCGGCCGAAGGCGTGAAGAACCTCGTCCCCAACGCCAGCTTCGAGTGCGGCCCCGACGGCTGGGGCTCGGCCGAGTGGGACCGCACGACGCACTGGGGCGGCTCGATGAACCGGCTGTTCGGCCAGGTCGATCCCGGCGAAGCCTTCCACGGCCGGGCAAGCCTGAAGATCGAGCTTTCGCCCGAGAAGCAGCCCGTCTCCTACTTCGACTACTACGACCTCAGCCGCACGCCGATCCGTGCCCCGCTGGCCGGGAACCTGGGGTTTTTGGAGGTCGAGCCGGGCCGCCTCTACACGTTGTCGGTCCACATGAAAGCGGCCCGAGCGGGCACGCCGGCGCTATTGGCCGTGCGGCAGTTTCAGGGCGGCAGCTTCGAGAAGGCGGCCGTTGCCTCGACGGAATGGGAGCGGACGGACCTCCAGTTCAAGCCGACGTCGCGGTGGTGCTACGTGCTGGCCGGGCCCGATCTGCGCGAGACCCAACAGAGCCCCGGCCCGCCCGACCGGGCCACGCTCTGGCTCGACGCGATCCAGCTCGAGCAAGCCGATGGGCCGACGGCCTTCGCCCCCCGGCTGCCCGTCGAGTTCGGCGTCTGGACCGAGAAGCCGGGGAACGTGTTCGACTGGGATGAGCCGGTCCGGGTCAACGTCCGCCTGCACCGCGAGCCCGGAGCCGAGGGGCCGCCGCAGATCAACGTCTACTTCCGCGACTTCTTCGACTCCGACCGGGTGGACGATCTCCAGAGCTGGATGCCCGCCGGCCGCGATCGCGAACACACGTTCGTCTACGAGCCGCGTCCCGACCGCCGTGGCTTCCTCTGGCTTCGCGCGGGGATGCCCATGGGCCAAGGCGAAACCAGCCAGTCCCGCACGCTGCGGATGGCCGTCATCCCCCGCAACGACAAGGACGACTCCCGCTTCGGCGTCAACCACGCGTATCCGTGGCCGCACCTGTTGGACCTGTGCCGCCAGGCCGGGCTCGTCTGGATGCGCGACTGGTCGTGCAAGTGGCAGGAGGTGGAGCCGGAGAAAGGGAAGTTCACCTTCGAGGAGGCCGACTACCAGATCGACCGACCGCTCGAGCACGGCCTGGACGTGCTCGCCATGCTGCCGTTCCCCTCGGCCCACTGGTCTTCCAGCGCCCCGGCCGACTACAAGCGGACCCGCGACTACACGAGCCGGCGGGAGCACGTCGCCTACGCGCCGCGGAACGTGGAGGACTTCGAGAGCTACGTCGCCAAGACGGTTTCGCACTATAAGGATCGCGTCACGTGGTGGCAGGTGTTCAACGAGCCGGTGTTCACCACGTATTCCCTGCCGCGGAAGTTCGGCTACACCGGGACCGATTACGCCCACTGGACCAAGGCGTTCGCCCGGGCGGCCCGGCAGGCCGATCCGAATTGCCGGATCCTCGCCGGCATCGGCTACCTCAACGACGGCCAGATCCTCGACGACTGGAAGCTGTTCCTCGACGCCGGCACACTCGACGCGGTCGACGCCGTCGATATCCACCACTACCCGCGCCTCCGCCCGCCCGAGTTCATCGAGCCGCTCCTGGAAAAGCTCAATGCCCAGATGGACGAGCACGGCGGGCGCAAGCCGATCTGGCTCACCGAGTACGGCTACTACGCCGACGACGAGCCCTGGTCGGTGCCGCTTCCCAGCTCGGGCTTCGACACCCCGCTGGAAAGCGAGCAGCTCCAGGCGGCGTACGCCGTGCGCTGGGCCACGATTATGTTTGCCGGCGGCGTGGACAAGATCTTCTACCACGCCGGCACGTGCGACGGGCTCAACCGCGACAGCCTCCAGGGCATCTTCTACGAGTACGCCGGCCAGCCCCACAAGATTTACGCCGCCCAGGCCGTGATGTCGCACCTGTTCCCCCCCACGTGCGAGTTCGCCCAGCGGCTCGCCCTGGGCGAGGGGGTCAAGGCGTACCTGTTCCGCGACGGCGGGCGCACCATCGCCGTCGTTTGGGCCCCGACCGCCAAGCCCGGGCCGATCCGGGTCGAGAGCGACCGGATCGAGATCTGGGACATCATGGGCCGGCCGCAATCGTCCCGGCAGTTCACCCCGAGTGGAACGCCCGTCTACCTCATCGGCGAGGGGCTCTCCGACGCGGCGCTGGAAGCGGCGCTGAGCTTCTGAGTCCGTAGGCGGCGGGCGCACGCCGACTCCGGCACTACCCCGACCAGTCCCGGCCCGGCCCGCTTCCGGCCAACTGGTCCATGATCTCCGCCATGCCGTGGAACTGCCGGGCAAGGTCTCTGACTTCCCGGGGCTCGACTCCGGCGCCGGCGGCGATCCGCCGCAACCGGCTTTCATCGAGCAGGTGTTCCGGGTCCCGGCGTTCCTCGGGGGTCATCGAATCGATGATCCCCTTGATGCGGCCGAGGTGCTCTTGCGCGTCCAGCTCGATCATCGCTTCCGCCGTGCTGACGCCCGGCAGCGAGCCCATCCGCCTGCCGGACGGTCCGCGATGTTGAGCTTGGTAGATCAGCCTGCGGAAATCGTCCAAGGTGAACCTGACTGGCGCACGGGAATCGACCATAGGACGATCCTGCCCGAGAAGAGAACCGAGCGCACCTCGACGGGGAGGCGCTGCGGGTCCCACTATGTCATGGTAGATGACGGGCGGATTGTTGTCCAGCCGTCGGGCGTCGTCGAAAACAATCGCCCGCGCCCGGGGTGGCCCGGTGGGTGACACTGGCGTCTCGCCAGTGCATCCACCAGAGCACGGGCAAGATGCCCGTGGCACCCGGCGTTTGTTCATCGGAGGGTTTGTCACGGGGGAGGGCGTCGGAACACGCCGTCTTCGTCTACGGAATCGGCGAACTCTTCGAAGTCCATGTTCGCGACGGACAGGTTGTTCTCGATGCTTTGTATCTGAGATGGCAACGCCCTGAAAGCCCTGATGTCGCCCGCGGGAGTGTTGCGTGGCAGCCGATCGAACGATTCATTGTCGGAGGGATAGAAACCGACGACGAGAACTGGATGTTCCGGGTTCTCGATGCATTCCTGATCGACCACAAAGCAAAACATTCCCGGGTAATGGTCCGGGAAAGATAGTACGAGGTCACTGATCTCTTTGTCCCGGTACCTTTCTTCGTTCACGTATCGCACGTGTGCAAAGAACTCCATGCCAGCTTCCTTCTGTGGAGCGGCAATCAGCTCGCGCATGGTCGTCCACGCGTCGTCGCTAGAGAAGTCCGTTCGGATTACCCACGGGTCGTGTTCGGTTGGCTCGTCCATTGCGCTAAATCTTGGTGAACAACCGCTGGCGGCCGGGATTGCCACGGCAACGATGAAGAAAAGCCTGGACATGTGACGCGACTTTGATTCAGTCCGACGAACTTGGTCACAGATAGTTTCTGCCTATCACCTGTCGGCCGCAGATCTGCGGCCTAACGCGCGGGTGGCCGCCGGGCCCTCCTTGTGGATCAAACCTAGGATCGGCCGAAGAATAACTTCCGCATTTGCGGAGTAGTAGGCACACGCCGTGTGCCGTAACCGGCGGACGGCACACGGCGTGTGCCTGCTACTGAAGTCGGGAAGTTGTTTTTCGGCCGATCCCTACTTCCCTCGGGTCAACGCCGCGAACAGCTCGACGATCTTCTGCATCGTCTCCGGCTCGGGCAGGGGGAGCTTGAGGTAGGGCTGGCCGGTTTGTTCGTCGCGGGTGACGGCCGCGCCGGGGAGGGCGAGGCCGCCGGGGCGAGCCGGTTTGTCGGAAGGGCCGCCGCCGGCGGCTCCGCCCGCCAACGCCCGGGTGAGCTTGTCGAGAAGAGCGACCCCCGTGGCGACCACGTCGGTCCAGACTTCTTCCTGCGAGGGGGCCTTGGGTTTGCGGGCGGCGGGCTCGGCGGGCTCGCCGCGTTCCGCTTCGGCGCGCCGGCCCGGACGCTCGCCGTTGCCGTCGGCAGGGGGCTGGGGCTCGGTGGGCATGGATGCCGGGATCGAGCCGGTCGCCGTCTCCACCGATTCCAGGAACCGTTTGAGCCGCGAGCCGCCGAGGAAGACTTCGTCCTTGCCGCCGTCCAACACCCCGGCGAACATCGCCGTCTTGAACCCCAAGATGGCGAGCATGCCCTCCTCGATCGTCCCCTGGGCGATGAGGTGAACCACGCGCACGGGCCGGTGCTGCCCCAGGCGGTGCACGCGGCCGATCCGCTGCTCCAGAACGGCCGGGTTCCACGGCTGGTCGAGGTTGACCACCGCGTTGGCGTGCTGGAGGTTCAGGCCGACCCCGCCGGCGTCGGTGGAGAGGAACAGCCGGCAGCCCGGGTCTTCCCGGAACCGCTGGATCAGGTTCTTTCGCCGCGGGCCCGGCACGCCGCCGTAGAACATCACGTGGTCCCACTTGCGGCTCGCGAGCCGGCGCACGACCAGCTCGTGCATCCGCACCCATTGGCTGAAGACCACCACCTTGGCGTCCGGCTCCTCGAGCATGTCGCTCAAGAGGTCGATCACCTCGTCGGCCTTGACGCCGAAATCCGTCTTCTTGTCCAAGAGGTACGTGCTGTCGCACGCCATCCGCATGTTCTGAAGCGCGATCATCAGCCGCCGCTGGTCGGCCTCGGAGAGGAAGTGGTATCGCCTCCACTTGGCCACGATCCGCGCCACGATCTCCCGGTTCTCCTCGTGGTGCTGCATCTGCTCGTCGGTCATCGGCACGAAGAGCCGCTTCTCCATCCGCTCGGGCAGCTCGGGCAGCACCTCCTGCTTGGTCCGCCGAATCAAGATCGGCTGGAGCGTCTCGGAGATCTTCGACAGGCGGCGATACCCCACCACGCGGCCCGTCTCGTCGACGTGCTGGTGCTCGGCCAGGAAGCGGAACATCGGCCCCAGGCGGAACCGGTCGACGAACTCCACGATCGAGTGCAGCTCCTCCAGCCGGTTCTCCAGCGGCGTGCCCGTCAGCACGAAGGCGTATTCCGATTCGAGCTGCTTGACGGTCTGCGCCGTGCGCGTCTTCCAGTTCTTGATCCGCTGGGCCTCGTCGAGGATGATCAGCTCCGGGCGCCACCGCCGGATCAGCTCCAGGTCGCGGTAGACCACGTCGTAGTTGGTCAGCTTGTAGAAGGCATCGGCCTCGTACAGTTGGGCACGGCGCGGCAAAAGCCCTTCGACGACCACGGCCTCCCGGTCGCTGAACCTCTCCACCTCGCGCTTCCACTGGTGCTTGAGCGAAGTGGGCGAGATCACCAGCACGCGCTCCAGGCCCCGCACCCGGGCGAGGATCTCGGCGGCGGCGATCGCCTCGATCGTCTTGCCCAGGCCCATGTCGTCGGCGATCAGGCACCGGCCCGTCCTGGCGGCGAACAGCGTCCCGGCACACTGATAGGGATAGAGCTGCGTCTTCAACAGCCTCTTGAACGCCGCGCTGTGGACGCCGCCGGGGAACGCCTTGTCGACCTCGTGGGCTAGCGTCGCCTGGTCGCGGACCTGGGCGATGAACCCCATCGCGTCCTCGTAACATCGGACCTCGTGCTCCCCGGCCTGGGCACGGCGCAAGAACGCGGGAAACCGACCGTAGCCGTCGGGCTCGAGCCGGCTGTCGCCGTCGAAGTACCGCCGGGCGTAGGTCCGCAGGGCCGGCGGGCACTCGGTGCCGGGACGGAACACGACCGCCCGCTGGGCTCCGTAGTGAAGGTAGACCTCGGAGAAGGACGGCTGGTGGCCGGCGGCCAGGGCCAGCTTGGCCTTGCGAGTTCGCCCCACCTTGGCCAGCGTGAACTCGATGTGTTTGCAGGTCCCCAGCGTGTTGACGGCAAAATCGGGGCAGGAGCAGAAGTTCTCGCCCAGCCCGGCGCCGCGGATGGCCACGCGGTAGGTCCGCCCCGTCTCGGGATTGGTGACCTCGAATTCCGAGAAGATCGGATCGTCGCCGACGTTCTTCAGCCGGAAGTTCTGTTCCCGGCCGAACTCTCGGCGCAGGGCGACCTGCCACTCGTCCAACGGCATGTCGTCCGGCTGGCGGAGCCGCGAGAGCTTCTTCGGCACGACTCGCGATCGGCCCTTGGCCTTCTTCCGCCCTGCCCGTTTCCCTCCACTCGCCGACGCAGAAGCACTCCGTGGTGCCCGCGTCCTCCCGGTATCCTTGCGAGGCATCGTGGTACTCCTTTCCTGCCAGTCCCTGGATCGCTCCAGAGTACCCGATGGCGGCGAAATCTCCAAGGGGCCGCGCGTGACTTCCGGGGGGAGACGGGGACCTCAAGAGGCGTGCCCGCCCCGTGCCGGCAGTGCCGTCGTCGGGCGCCCGATCCGCCGAACGTGCCCGGGGAGAGCGGTTGCGTCACCCGTCGGACCCCCTCCTTCGGGTTGCCGGGCACGGCGTAATGGCCGCGCGGAGCGCGCCGGTCCCGGGCCGAGTGCGAGGACCTACTCCCGCTTCATCAGCGTCTTGAGCAGGTCGGCCACCAGGGAGGGGTTATCGCTCTGGACGATGTGTTCGATCCGCGCGGCCGGCACGTCGAGGTTCTCCAGGGCCTGGACGACCCGTTTCCAGAGTCGCTCCCGCGCCTTGCCCTCGGCCAGGTAGAGGTCGCCGATCATCTCCCCCAGCTTCTGGAGCATGATCGCGTCGCGGTTCTTGTAGTAGTCGCGGACGATTCGCTGTTGATGGGGGGATCGTTTGGCCATCTTGCGGGTCACAGGGCCCTTGGAAGGTCGAGGAACCGACGTGGGTCGGGTAAGAATTGGCGTATCAACACTGTCGCAATAGTCGCTTTTCGCTCCGCGAAAAGACGCTTGTTCGCGGAGCGAACAACGACACTCATCGAAGTGTCGGTGCCAAGTCTAACCGAAGCCGCGGCCGGGTCCAAGCCGACGGCGCGCACGTCTTCGGCTTGCGGTTAAACGACTGCCACTCGCCACTCGCCACTTTCCCGGGCTTCCCCAAACCGAGCAAGCCCTCTACCATACCCCCCATGCCTCGCCGAGATCGTCATCCCCTGATTACCGGGGCCCGGGTCACCAGCCTGGGCACGCTTGCCAGCCGCCTGTTGGGGATGGTCCGCGACATGGCCACGGCGGCGCTGTTGGGCCTGTCGGGCGGGGGTGTGATGGACGCCTTCGTGATCGCGTTCCGCATCCCGAACCTCTTCCGCCGCTTGTTCGGCGAGGGGGCCCTGGCCGCCAGCTACCTCCCCGTGCTCACCGCCCAATTGGAGGAAGACCGCAACGTTGCCTGGCAACTGGTCAGCGTGGGCATGACTTGGCTGGCCGTGCTGTTGGCCGGGCTGGTCCTGCTGGCGGAAATCGCATGCGGATTGGCATGGCTGGCCTGGGGCGACGTGCCGGGGGTGGGGCTGCTGGTCGGGCTGAGCGCCGTCTTGATGCCCTACGTGCTCTTCATCTGCCTGGCCGCCCAGCTCGCGGCCACCTTGCACGCCCTCTCGCACTTCAGCACGCCCGCCCTGGTCCCGGTGGTGTTGAACGTCTGCTGGCTGGTCGCCGCGTGGGTCGTCGCCCCGTGCTTCGCGCCCGACAAACAGGCCCAGGCGTACGTGCTGGCCGCGTCGGTCCTGGTCGCCGGCGTGTTCCAGTTGGGCATGCAACTGCCGGTGCTTCGGGCGATGGGGTTCCGGTTCGACTACAACTGGGCGGGAAGCCGGGCGGCCATCGGCCGGATCGTCCGGGCGATGGGGCCGATGGTCCTGGGCCTGGCGATCACGCAGATCAACACGCTCGCCGACAGCCTGATCGCCTGGGGCCTGGCCGCCGCGCCGGGAGGACCGGAGCGGATCGATTGGCTCGGCGGCACGGTCCGCTACCCCATGCAGCAAGGGGCGGCCGCGGCGATCTACTACGGCGAGCGGCTCTACCAGTTCCCGCTGGGCATCCTGGGCCTGGCGGTGGCGACGGCCATCTTCCCGCTCTTGAGCCGGCACGCCGCCCGGGGAGATCACCGGCAACTGGGGGCCGACATGACGCTCGGGCTCCGCCTGGTCCTGTTCCTGGGTTTCCCGGCCGGCGTGGGGCTCATCATGCTGGCCGAGCCCCTGGCCCGGCTGCTGTTCGAGCGGGGAGAGTTCACCCCGCACGACACCGCCCGAACCGCCCGCATGATCGCCACCTACGCCAGCGGCGTTTGGGCCTACTGTGCGTTGCCGGTCCTGGTCCGGGGGTACTACGCGCTGGGGGATCGGATGACTCCGGTCCGCGTGGGGCTGGTCGTGGTGGGCCTCAATCTGGCGATGAACGTAATGCTGATCTGGCCGTTGGCCGAAGCCGGGCTGGCGGTGGCCACGGCCGTCTCCGCCGCCGTGCAGGCGTCGCTCCTGGCGGTCCTTTTCTCCCGCCGCAAGAGCCCCCTCGACTGGCCGATCCTGGGTGCCACCACCGCCCGAACCGCGCTGGCGACCCTGGTGATGGCCGCCGCGGGCTACACGGCCCTGCACTTCATCCCGCCCACGGGCAGTTTTCTCAACGAGCTGGCCCGGGTGTTCGTGCCCCTCGTGGCCGGCATGGCGGTCTTCCTTGCCACGTATTGGCTGCTGGGAGGGCGCGAGGTGGCGATATTGGTGAGCGGAGTAGACAAGGAAGCGTAACAGCCCGTTGAAAAAGTAGTCCCTCGGCGACTTGGGTGCCACTGCTGGCTTGCCCAGCAGTGATTTTCGTGCGAATTTGTAGAGCACTGCTGGACAAGCCAGCAGTGGCACCCTTTTTCAACGGGCTGGTAACGCGGCCTTCCGCCGCAACCAAAGCTCCCTTCTCCCGCAGGCGGGAGAGGGGAGCAAAACAGGTCATCCGTTTGCCCCGCTGGCGTCCGGCAACGCGTAGCCGTACTTCTCGATGTAGCTCCTCCAGCGGGCGGTGATCCGGTCGCGCGTCTCCGGAGAGAGCTCGTAGCGGTTCGGCTTGTAGTCGGCGGTCCTGGAGACGTACTCACGAGCGGCGGGCAGGACCCGATCGAAGCCGTCGAGGTCGAGGCCGTCGTAGATCGCGCGCAGCTCGCCGATCGGGTCGCGGACCAGGTCTTCGTAGCGGACCTCGCAGAACCGGGAAGGAGGGATCTCCCGGACGTCCTCCTCGAAGACCTCGTACATGCGGGCGAACGTATCGAGCACGTGCTGCTCCAGGCCCTCGTACCGCGGCACCTGGGCGCCGTGGTACCGGTACATCCGCTTCCACGTGTGGATCGTCGACGGGAAGATGACGTACGGATCGCGCACCACGTGCACGAACCGGGCATTGGGGAACATCTCCCGAAGCGTGCGAATGCGGGCGGTGTGCACGGGCGTTTTCAGCACGATTCGCTTCGGCTCTCTCACCGTCAGGCACTGGAGAAACCAAAGCATCTTCCGCTTCCACCGCTTGCGCTCCTCCTCGGAAATCCCCCTCAGGTCGAGATACTCGGGATGCTGCGGCGGCCGGTTGGGAAAGAGGATCGTCAGGTAGGGGGACGGCAGGCCCATGTTGCACAGGGCCCATTCGTCTTCCTGCGGGTATTCCCAGCGGATGGCCATGTTGTCCATCGGCCGCTGCGGCGGCAACAGGAATCCGATCCACCGGACCAGCAGCCGCTGGGTCAACAGGAAGTGGTTGGGGCCGAAGCACGCGTAGGTGTCGGGATACGTGTGCCGCGGATCGCAGACGAGCAGCTCGTGGATCAGGGTCGTTCCCGACCTCCAGTGGCCGACCACGAAGATCGGGTCGTCGGCAATCTCCGTCCGGCGAATCCGCCGCCCGTAGACGAGCGACTGCAAGATCGACATCGACGAGTTGAAGAAGCTCAGCCCGGTGAGGATCGTGGCCATGGGCACGCGCGTGGGGGAGACGGCGAACCGGTTTCGGACCAGCGCCCGAAACCAGCCCGTCACGTTCATCCCGCTCCACGCCCGCATGTGCCACGGCCGGTCCTTGCCGCCGGTGGTGCGGGTTGCCGGCGGCTCGGTCGACTTCAACCGGGACGGCTCGTCGGGCCTGGGTTCACACGCGCTCAAGGCTTCCTCCCTGGGGCATCGGATGCCGGCGTTGCCGGGCGTCCGGGACGTTAGGTTGACCTCTCCAATACTCATGCGGAGCGACGAGTCCATTGTAACCCTAGGAGTCCCGCGCGGGGACGTGCGGAGCCGCCGCACTCGGGTTTCCCCCTCGGTCCCGCTCCGGCCGAAGGGGCTTGGCGTCGATCACGTCGCGGCGGACCATCGCTCGGCGCGGGCAATCCGGGCTTCGAGGAGCTGACGGCGTGCCGCCTGCATCTTGGCCGACGACTGTTCCGGTTTCAGCGCCAGAAGCCGCTTGGCACACCTGGCCGTCTTGCTCGACCCCTTCACCGGCTCCAGGATCGCCCTCGATGACGGGTCGAGGGCCGACCCCAGCTCGACGAGCAGCTCCAGCCAAAGCGCCAGCACGTGGTGGGCGTCGCGGGGCAACTCTGGGGAGCTGCCCACCAGGGCTCGGAGGACCTCGGCCGCCGTCCACGCGTGCAGGGGCGACAGTCGCGCCACCTCGCGCAGGGAATCGGCCACGCGATTCATCTTCACCCAGCCGCCGGCCGCGACCCGGGCCAGGACGTCGCCCAACGGCCCCGGGTGGACGCGGCCGTCGGCGACCGCCTCGACCAGCGCGTCCAGCGCCGCGGTGTGCGAGTCGGCGTCTTTGCTCAACAGCCCGAGCCAGGCGATCAGATGGCCCAGCTCGCTCCAAGGCCGGTCCGGCTCGAAAAGCGGCTCAAAGAAGGCGTAGTGGCAGTCAAAGGTGGAGGACGCCATGTCGAGCCGTGTCATCAAACACTCGACGCCCGCTACGAAGAGAGCATCGACCGAGAGCGGCCAGGCCGATGCGATCCACGGGATTGCCCACGGGGTGTGAGCAGCCCAACGGATTGCCTTCCGCTGGTCGTCGCCGTGCAGCGTGGGCGTCAGTTCGAGCGCCGGGCGAACCGCGCCCTGCGCGATGGGGTGCTCCGTGAAACTGAAACCCGGGTAGAGGTGTCCCGGAGTCCCCCAGCGTAGCTGCTCGAATCGAGCCTCCCACGAGTAATTCGCCGGGGTGATGCCATCGGGCACGTCCTCGCCGATTCCCACCACCGCCAGCGCGGCGAGCCGGCCGCGCGGATCCCGCGCGCGCCCGGCCGCCAGCCAAAGCGCCGCGTCCCGCTTGTCGCGCTTGGTCGGTCCCTCGTCCGCACCGAGGGCCCAGCGCAGGATTCTGCCCACGCCGCCCTGAAGCTTGCGCGCTGCTTCCAGCGATTCGGATCGGCGATCCGGCGCCAGCCGCAACATCGCTTGCGCGAAGTCGTGCGGGGGGACGTCGATCCGGCGCTCTTGGAGCTGGAAGGCTCGCTCAACCAGCACGGTCGGGTCAATCCAGCCGTGCGCGTGGGTCGGGGCGGAAAGCAAGGGGGCCGACTGGCGGGCACGTACTCGCCCGATCTGCTCCTTCAGCCTCCCTTCGACAAACCGACACAGCCCCTTGACTTCCCCTGCGTACCAGGGCGGCTTGTGGTACTCGTTGCACAGCCAGATCGTCAGAAGCTGATCCATCGCGAACGAGGGCCACGCGGCCCGGACGATCCCGTGTCCTGCGGTCGCCGACGACTGAACGTCGCGCAATCGTTTGACCAGCGCCTCGGTCCTCCGCTCGAAATCCTCCGGCCGCCGGTCGCAGAACCGGCTGATGCCGTCGAGGATCCGCTCCAGCTCGTCGGCCGAGTCGACCTGCTCGATGGCGTGGGCGACGCCGTCGATCAGCTCGTCGAGCGAGCGGATCGGCTCGAGCGGATCGGTCGCGCTCAATAGGGGCACGTCGAGCAGATCGAACTCCAGCGGGCCCGGCATGCGGCCGCCGCGGATCGCCTCGATCGCCGCGTCCACGCCGGCAACCGCCCGCCAATGCGGATCGAGCCCCTCGGCCCGTGCCAGCAACTCGTCCAACGCGGTCTCGGCGGGAGCTTCGGCCGGCTTCTGCGGCTGCGCTGGGGGCTGCGGCGGGCCGGCGATCTTGGCCAGGACCTCCTCCACGCGGCCCCGCACCGAGGGGGCCAGGTCGTCCAGGCGCTGGCGGATCGCCGTGGCGTGGTCGGCGTGAGCCCGCGGCGACCATTGGTCCAGGAGATCCAGGGCCCTCTCCTGCACGTCGGCCGCCTCGTGCGTGACGGCCTCGATCACGACGTTCAGCGCCCAGGGGACCAGGCCCGCGTCGCGCTTGGCCGCCTGGGCCAAGATGGCCAGCGCCGCCTTCGGCTGCGTCTTGGTCCGCAGGGCGAACACGGGCGGAACGGCCGCAACGAACGTCTGGCCGTCGAGCCGCTTGGCCTTTTCGACCCGCGTGAGCATCGCGAGCGCGAAGGTCACCACGTGCGACGCGCGGTTGGAGAGCAGGTCGCAGAGCGTCGGCTGGCGCGCGGCCAGCTCCTCGTCGGTCGGCTCCAGCTTCTCGAAGAGCCGGACGTAGCCGGTCAGCGTGTTGTTTTTGAAGTCGTTGCTCAACGCGCCCAGCGCGGAGTCGAGAAGACGCCCGCGGTCGAGGTGGCCCTCGGCGGACAACTGCACCAGCGTGGTGCTCCAGCCTGCTTTCTCGCCCGTGGCAAAGGGATCGTCGACGACGTCGGCAACCAGGGCGTACGTCTCCACTTCGAACAGGCGCCACAAGTCGTCCAAGAGATCCGGCTCGTCGACCAGGCGCTGGCGAAGCGAGGGCTCGCCCTTCCGATAGTACCAGGGGGCCAAGCCGCGGGCCATCATCTGGATGTACTCGTCGCTGGTCGGCTTTCGGCAGACGCCTGCGCGAATCAGTGCCCGCAACACGTTCCACGTGACGTTGGGATGCTCCTGCTGAAGTTTGTGCTCGACCCACTGGTCGATCCACGTCGGCCGGCGGTCGGTGAGCACCTTGATGATGGCCGGATCGAACTTGTCACCGGACCCGCCTACCGCTTTTCGGGCACTTGAGAGCGGGCAGACAGCGAGAATCGCTACGTTCACTGCGGGCCAGAGGTAGGACGCATGGTGGTGCGGGTGAGCCCACGTTTCCATCCACGGTCTCATCCGGGCCCAGAGCGGCGTGTCGGGAATCTCCTTCTTGTAATCTTCTTTCCGTCGCCGGACCTCTTTGAGGATTTCCATCGCGGTCTTCGACAGCTTGCGCCGCTGGCCCTCGTCCAGCGAAGCACACGCCTCGGCCACGCGCATGGGGTCCCCCTCGGCGACGACCCGCTCGAGCTCTTCCGGCGTCATCACGTCTCTCCCGCGCTGTGAGCCACGGTGCTCTCCACGAACATCCGCGCCGCCAGCACGTGCTTGCACGGCCCGCGCTGGCCCTGGTGTTTGCTGAACCAGGGGCAGGTGCAACGGTCGCCGTCGGGGCGCAGGCGAACGTGGTGCTGGACGTCGGTGCCCCCGACGGCCAGATCGAACGCCTCGTCGCCCAGCCGATGGACGAGCTCGACGCGCTTCTCGTCGAGCAGTTTCCTGGCCCCTTTGAGCCGCGGCTGGAGCGCTTCGACCTTGGAAAGATCGAAGGGCAGCTCGCGGTGGAAGTAGCGACCGCTGGTCACGTCGTACCCGGCCAGCCCCCGCGAGCCGAGCACGGCCAGGGCCGCTTCGACCTCGTCAGGGCTGCGGCCGATTCGGGCGGCCACCGCCGCGCCGTCGATTTCCGCCTGCCAGGCCATCTCGGCGCGGACCGGCTCCAGGGCGTCGTGCGACCGCTCGCCCGCCAGCTTCTCGAGGACCTGCCCCTCGCCGGAGAAGCCCCGGTAGAGCTCCGGGCTGAGCATCAGGAAGAACCGTCCGGTGCGGAAGGTGACCTCCCAAGCGCTGGTGCCGACGTCGTCGTCCGCCCAAATCCGCAGCCCCCGGGCCGCGCCCAAGAGCGGCTCGAGCACGCGAACGCGATCGGTGCCGGAGAGGGGGATCGCCCCGGGCTTCGGCCGGCTCCCCAGGCGGAGCGACTTGCCCACCTGGGCGACGTACTGCGTTCGCTTGGGCGCCCCGCCGCGGGGCAGGCTGCGCACGAACCGCCGCGCCTCCGCGGCCGGCACCTCCAGCTTCGGCCGAAGGCCCGGCTGGTACGCCTGGACTTCGCTGAACCCCTTGATCCAGCGGACCGGCAGCCTCACTTTCTTCTCCACCACCGACTCGCCGCCGCGGCTGAGCGTGAGCTCGTCGGCCCCGACTCGAAGCTCCACGCGGTCGCGGTCGCGGAGCTGCCCCAGCGCGGCGCGCATCGGCGGATTGAAGTCGACGTTGGTGGTCCCCCGTCCCTGGAACTCCCGGTCGAAGGCCTCGGCCGGCAGGTCGACTAGGGCGTACACCCCACAGCAGCCGCTGAAGCCCTCGAAACGGAGCGTCGACTCGCTGCTGGTCACCACCGGATCGAGATGCTCGGTGACGGGCCGAAAGAAGTGGGTGCGGACCACGTCGCTGAGCACCAGCAGCATGTCGCCCACGGCGCGAGGCTCGTGGAGCCGCCCGTCGAAAAAGTGGGGGTGCTCCTGGCGTGCCCCGCACGTGGCCAGGCGCACCGCGAGTCCCTGGTCCGTCTTGTCTACCGCCGACGGGAACGGGTAGACGTAGGTGAAATCCAACGCCACGGTCGTGCTCACGGCGAGCCTCCTTTCCTTGCTCCCGTTGGTCGGCCTCGCTCGCTGGCCGGACAGGCATCAACAGGACTCGCCGGACGGTCGAGCTAGGCCTTCGCCAGGCGCAGGGCCAGCTCGGCGACGCGGCGGCCGACGTCGCGGACGGCCTGCATGCCGGCTTCGTCGGCGGTGACGTCCTTGTCCTTCTGGTTCCAGACGGCGGCGCCGCAGCGGGTGGTGGGCGGGCCGGCGCCGACGACGATCATGTCCTGGCCGTAGAGGGCGCCCTGGACCGACTCGACGGCGAGGAGCTGCCCGCCGATCCGCGATCCACCCACGGCGATCACCCCGGCCACCTTGTCGGCCAGCGCGAAGTCGTTCTTGCGGAAGAACATCAAGCGGTCGAGGAAGGCCTTGCAGAGGGCCGTCATGTTGCTGAAGTAGACCGGCGTGCCGATGATCAGGCCGGCCACTTTCGGGTCGGAGAGCTTGGGGACGAGGCTGGGGAAGTCGTCCCGCTCGCCCGGCTCCAGCTCCACGCCCGCCGCCGGCTCGCCGGGGATCCTCAGCCCGGCCAGCTCCACCAGCTCGATCTCGACGTTGTCCGGATCGACCTCGCGGGCGGCATCGAGGGCGACCTGGAGGGCCTTCGCCGTGGACATGCCCTTTCGCGGGCTGGTGCAGATGCCGAGGATTTTGATCGGCCCCGAAGGCGAGGCTTTCTGCTCCTCGGCGGCGGCGGTGCCGGCCACCGCCCCGGCGGCCGCGGCCGTGCCGGCCACTCCCAGGAATCGTCGTCGGGATAGATCGTTGGACATGGTCGTTCTCCTCATCTGGCGTGCTGGGGGATCCACGATTTCGGACTTGCCGTGGCGTCGTATCGCGATCGCCATGCTAGCAGAGCGGCCGCACGCTGACAATCGCGTCGGCGACCCGGGGGACAGGGGTCAGGGATCAGCGGTCAGGGGCCTCAGTCGGGAAGCTCCGCGTGCTGCGTGCTCGTCATCGCCTCGCGCTGGTCGGTGACGCTCAGGTAGTAGACCAAGGGACGCTCCGCGGGCAGCTCCGCCTCGACCCTTCCGCCGGCAAGCTTCGCGGCGACGGAGTGCCACGTCCTTTCCGGCCACGGGCCGGAGTCGGTCGTGTAGTGCAGTTGGCCGCTTGCGACGGGGACCTTGGACGTGATCGTGGCCGTCGCCTTGCCGTCGGCCGTCTCCATCGGACCGAGCCGGGGCAGCGGATCGCCGCCGGCCAGAACGCTGTCGACGTAGAGGCCGATCTCCTTCGGCGCCCAGCCGGCCGGATGGCTGTGCCGCATGCGGACCTCGATCCGCACGTCCACGCGCCCGGGAACCAGCCGGTAGCTCTTCTGGTAGCTGTCCAGCGGATAGGCGAAGTCGTTGGTGCCGTTGGTGAAGAGGATCGGGCACGACACGCCGGCGAGATACCGCGAGGGGTCGAAGTAGCGAACCCAGCGGTCCCGCTTTTCGGGCCCTATCTTCTCGAAGATGCCCAGCCACGCGCTGTTCTCGTGCAGGAAGCCGCAGCCGTAGACGGGCACGGAGACCTTGAGCCGATCATCGACGCCCGTGACGATGCAGGTGAGATACCCGCCCCAGCTTATCCCGGTGATCCCGATCCGATCGGCGTCGACCTCGGGGCGCGAGGCCAGCAGGGAATGCCCTCGGATCACGTCGGCCACGGCGTGGCAGGTCCACATGTGGCCGAGCTGGTCGTCGGAGAAGTCGGCGAACTTCTGATCGTGTCCCTGGGCGGGACCGCCGTCGCCGAGAGGCTTGCGATCGGGTCCGCAGCCGGCCAGATCCATGGCGATGGCCGCGTATCCGCGCTCTGCCCAGAGCGTGGCCCATTCGGCAAACGCGGTGCCGCCGCCGCCGTGCACCAGGACCATGCCGGGAAACGGCCCGTCGCCCGTCGCCGGTCGACCGTAGTAGGCGAACGCGCGCGTGGGCTTCCCGGCGAGCGGCTCGCCCTGGTAGTAGACCTCTTGGACCAGCCCCGACTTCTCGCCCCACGTGGCCGGCGGGACCTGTTTGAGAGCGGGCAAGTCCCAGGGGCCGGTGAAGCGGGCGGGCGCTTCGTCCGCGCGGGCGGCGAGAACGACCGAGATCGAGCAACCGAGCAGAAGCAGCAGGAGGAATCTCAGCTTGGCGTGCATCACGTGGTTCTCCCGGGCTACGGCATGGGTATCGATGGCCCCCACCATTCTACTCACCGGCGCGCAAAAAGGGGACGCAGCTCTTTTTCGTTCCGAAAAAGAGC
>DATKZH010000059.1:0-20863 GCA_035528065.1 Thermoguttaceae bacterium
AGGAGTGATTCAAGCCGATCCTCGTTTGTTCTTGCCCGGTGTGCCACTGCTTCGCAGAAGCAGTGTTTCCATCCGGATCTTCACGTCGACACTGCTTCTGCGAAGCAATGGCACACCCCCAAGCCAAGCCCATATAGACTCATCACACCATGCAGCTCGGAATCCACCTAGGCACGTTCCCTCGCCCGACGCTCGAAGCGGCGCTCGACGCCGTCCAGTCGCACGGGCTCGGCTGCGTGCACTTCAACTTCAAGTCGGTCGGGCGGGAGTCGATGCCCGGGCGAATCGACGAGGCGATGTGCACGCGGATCGCGCGGGAAATCGCGGCCCGGGGGCTCTCCATGGGGACCGTGTCGGGCACGTTCAACATGATCCATCCCGACCCCGCCAGGCGGCAGGACGGGCTTCGGCGGCTGAGCGTGCTCGCTGGTGCGGCCCGGCGGTTGGGCACGTCGATCATCACCCTCTCGACCGGCACGCGCGATCCGGACGACATGTGGCGACGGCATCCCGGCAACGACACGCCAGAAGCCTGGCGCGACCTGGTCGAGTCGCTGTCGGCCGTCGTCGAGATCGCCGAGGAGCATGCGGTGACGATGGCCTTCGAGCCGGAGGTCTCGAACGTGGTCGATTCGGCCGCGAAGGCCGCGCGCTTGTTGCACCAGATCGGCTCGCCGCGGCTGAAGATCGTCATGGACGGGGCCAACCTGTTCCACGCGGGCGAGCTGGCCCGAATGCACGAGGTCCTCGACGAAGCATTCGAGCTCTTGGGCCCGCACATCGTCCTCGGCCACGCCAAGGATCTCGACCGGGACGGCGAGGCGGGCCAGATCCCTGCGGGGCAGGGCCTGCTCGACTACGACCACTACCTCGCCCTGTTCCACAAGGCCGGCTTCCGCGGCCCATTGATCCTGCACGGTCTGGGGGAGAGCGACGTGCCCGGCTGCGTGTCGATGCTGCGCGAGAAGCTGAGCCGGCTCGGCTCCGGATAAGCATCGCGCGCAGACAACCTATCCAAGAAAGCGATGGACGGTCAGACGCCCGATAGCAGGAAGTCACACGGACACCGGCTCCCGGTGCCGAAGCTCTTGCCAGAGCTGCTTCAAGGGGGCGACGCTCGTTCGCGACAGCGTGTCCGAGGCATACGCGACCCGGCAGTAAAGGTCGGCGAGCCGGCGCACGTCCTGGGAAAGCGAGTGGACGCGGGTGCCGAGATCGTGGGCGAACTCGTGCGGCGTTTGCTCGGGGCCGCGCGCCCAGCCGTGCTCCCGGGCCCAGGCCTCGAGGGCCTCGAAGCTGTAGCGGACCAGCTCCTCCGGCGAACAGCGGTCGGCCATGCCCGTGGCGAAGGGATCGGGAAAATCGGCGAACGGCCGGTGCGTTGGTGCTTGGGGGCCTTCGCCCGACTCCGCCGCCTGATCGGCTGCGCCGGCCCGCCCGCCGAACAGTCGCTGCCAGAACTCTCGCAGCTCTTGAAGAAAACTGCGCATCGCGGCGAGCAAGTCGGCTCGCGAGCGCCAGAGCCAGTAGCCAATGACGAGCAGGAGGACGCCGTAGAAGATCCACTTCAGCAGCGTGCCGAACGAAGACGTCGCGCTGCCCATGAGCGCCGCGGGGTCGAACCACGGTCGCCTGTCGCCCTGGTCGGCGGTGCCGCCGTCCTCCGTGTTTTCGGAGTCGGGCTGTTGGGCCTCGTCGCCGCCGCGATCGCTTTCGCGCCAGCCCCCTCGACTTGACGATTCCGACTCCGACTCACGTCGCTCGTCGGCCTCTGCCGCACGGGAACGGCCGCCATCCTTTTCCGACTCGGCCTTCTTCGAGTCAGGCCGGGAACGTCTCCCCTGCTCGTCTTCTGGTGATTTCGACTCCGATTTCGCGCCTCGGCCTTGGTCGTCGCGTGCCGAGCGATCACCCTGTCGTTCGCCTTCCGACTTGGAGCGCGAGTCGCGGTCGCCGTTCTCGGCCGACGAGCGCGAGCTCTCCTGCCGGGCCTGGGAATCGGCATTCGAACGGCCCTCTTCGCCCCGTGAATCGGAGCTCGACGAGCCCTGTTCGCCTTGGGATTGCGAGCTTGCCCGTTGTTGCTGCGACTCGGCTCCCGATTGCGAGTCACCGCGGCCTTCTTTCGACCCGGTGGAGGAACTCCCCTCTTGGCCTTGCGAGCCCTGATCGGAACCACCCTGTTCGCCTTCTTTGCCCGCGGCGCCACCCTTCTGGTCCGACTCGGCTCCGCCCGGCGAGCCGCGCTCATCTCCCGCGCCCTCCGACCCGGAAGGTATGTCCTGATCTTCTTCTCGGGTGCCGACACGTGGGCCGCCTCGGTCCTCCTCGGCCGGGTCGCTCTTCATCACGGCGTGCCGCGACGATTCCAGGCGAGACGAGCCGACGTGGAAGGGCAGCTCGGCGAGCTCCAATTCGGCCCCGGGGCGCGGCAGCAGCAGGGCGAAAAAGAGGATCGCCACGATCAGCACGCAGCCGGTCGTGATCCAGAGGCCGGCCATCGCCGCCGGCATCTCGAGGTGTCGCTGACGCAAGTAACGGCGAAGCCCCAGGAAGCTGGTCGCCAGCAGCAGCGCCAGCCCGCTGGCCACGTACACCAGCAGGAGCTGAAAGGCGTATCCGCGGCTCTCGACGTCCTCCTTGGGGATGAACAACTGCCCGATCCCGAAGAGCGGGAGGGCCGCCAGCGAGAAGTAGACGACCCAGACGCCGGGGGCGTGCGGGCGCCGCTGCCGCCGGACGAACCGCTCCCACCAACTCGGCGGCTCCGCGTCGCGCGACGTGACCCCCTCCGGTTCCTCAGCCTCCTCGGGCTCCGGCGGCCCGGTCTGAGCCGCCTTCTCGTCGAGCCCGATCGTCTGCATCAGGCCCTCGCCCGAGGCGTCTTCGTTCTCATCGATCAGCGTGCAGTCCCAGGTCAGCTTGTGGGCGCACCACCAGATGAGCCCGATCAAGAGAAGGCTGCCCACCCAACCGAGGTCGGTGAACTTGTTGATCGCCAGGAGCGTCACCACGGCCAGGGGGGCCGCGAACGCGTTGGCCCGCTCTTTGCCTTCTTCGATCGCGATGCGCCCGATCAGCACGGCGCCCATCACGAACATGGCGAAGATGAAGTGGAGCCGTTCGCCATACTGGCCCTCGTAGACGACCAGCAGCAGGAAGTAGATGAGGCTGCCCACCAGCGTCATGATCAGCACGGGGCTGATGGCGATGCCAAGGTAGTCGCCCAGGGTCTTGTCGAGTCGGCGGGCCATCGGAGCACGTAGTCCCGGGAGCGCGAGACGTTTACGCCGTCACCCGTGTATTCTAACGCTTTCCGCCGACGATGGGGAGCGCGTGGCGCGACGAATGTCCGGGTGGCTTGTCCAACCCCGCTTCCGACACGGCTGGGCAAGCCACCCGTGGCACCCAACCTGCGAAGTCGAGATGGACAGACCACTACTGCTGAAGCTCTTCCAGAAGTCGGCCGGCGTCGTAGATCCTGTGCAGCGATTCGAGGATGACGCTGGAATGGACGGAGACGGCCCGGGCGGTCGTGTCGGAGTAGTAGTAGCGGCCGGTGAGCGACTGGATGTTGCCGTCGAAGATCACCCCGACCAGCTCCGCGTTGCGGTTGATGACCGGGCTGCCCGAGTTGCCGCCGATGATGTCGGCCGTGCACACGAAGTTGAACGGCGTCTTCGGGTCCAGCCGGTCTTTCCTCGCATGCCACGCGGGCGGCAGTTTCCACGGGTCCTTGGCCCCGTGCTCCTCCTCGTCATCGAACGCGCCTCCCACGGTCGTCCAGGGCGGGATGGGCCGGCCGCGGTCGACGTAGCCTTTGACCGGACCGAAAGCCAGCCGGAGCGTGAACGTCGCGTCGGGATAGGTCCCCGTGCCCTTGACCGCGTACACGGCGCTGGTGATTTGGGAGTAAGCCTGGCGTTCCAGCTCGTCGATCTCGTCATCGATCTTGCGGACTCTTCGTGCTTCGGGCTCCATCAGCCTGGCCAGCCGGATCAGGGGATCGGTCGACGCCTCGATGGCCGCCTGGCCGCCCTCGGCAAGCCGTCGGCGCACGGCTATCTCGGCCAGTTCGGTTCCGCCGAGCAGCTCGGCCGCCCGGGCTTGCGGGCCCTTGCCGTCGAGCACCTGCTCGACCAGCGGATGGTCGCCGCCGCGCCGTTCGACGAACAGGCTCAGCGAATCGGCCAGCTTCGCTTGCTCCAGGTCGGGGTGAATCGGCGCCGGGGAGAAGAGTTGTTGCTCCAACGACGCGCGGGCCGACTCGCGGTACTCGCGAAGCCGCTCGGAGTTCGGCTTCCGGTCCTCCGCCGCCATGAAGACCAGCGTCTCGGCGATCCGGTAGTGCTGCCCGGCGAAGCTCGGCGTCTGTCCCAGCAGCTCGCCGCGTCGGGCCTGCACCTCCTCGATGCTCTTCCACGCGTCGGCGTACTTCTTCAAGTTCGGGTCGCTGGCCACCTTCGCGCGCAGGGCCGTCTCCTCGGCCTCCTTTTGGGCGAAGAACGACGGGTCCTGCAATCCTTGGATCATGCCCGTGTAGGCCTTTCGGGAGTTCTGCGTGCCGAACAGATCATCGCGCACGCGGCGATCCTGCTCTTCGCCCTCCAGCCCGAACTGCTGGTAGAGGATCTCGCGCCGGCGGAGGAAGTTGAGGACGAACGGCACGTAGCGGTCGCGCTGGTACTCGAGCGCCGCCGTGGTGAAGATTCGCTCCGTGCGCCCGGGGTTGCCGGAAACGAACACCAGCTCGCCGTCGGCCGCACCTTTCGGCGAGACCTTCAGAAAATGCTCGATCTTGGCCGGCTTGTCGTCTTCGTACACGCGGAACAGGCAGACGTCGAGGCAGTATCGCGGATATTCGAAATTGTCGGCATCGCCGCCGAAGAACGCGATCGCCGACTCCGGTGCCCAGACCAGGCGGACGTCGGTGTACTTCTTGTATCGATAGAGGTGATAGCGGGCGCCGCCGTAGAGCGTGACGACGTCGCTGCGCAGCCCGGTCCGGTCGAGCGATTCCTTCTCGATCTCGGACATCACGGCCCGCCGCGCGGCGAACGCCTCCGCGGCGGACGTTTCCGGCTTCACCGCCGCGCTCACGCGCTCCGTGACGTCTTCCGTCGCCACGAGCTGGTTCAGCTCCAAATCCGGGGCCTCGATCTCCTCGGCCGGCGTTTTTGCGTAGAAGCCGTCGCGATAGTAGTTGTGCTCGGGCGTCGAGATCTTGTGCAGCGTGTCGGCACCGACGTGGTGATTGGTGAGCACCAGCCCCGTGCTCGACACGAACGAGGCCGAGCCGCCGCTGTTGAACCGCACGGACGACAGCATCACGTGCCGCGCCCACGCTTCGGTCGGCTCAAATCCGTACTTCGTCTTCAGATGCTCTCCGGGCAGATCGTTGAACAGCCACATGCCTTCGTCCGCGGATGCCGCGCGGCAAACGGCCAGCGCGATCCAGAGTGCACACATCGGTCGTAAGAGAGAGTGTGTCTTCATCGTCATCTGGCTCCTGCTGTCACGTTCCTGTTGTTCCGTCGATCCAAGCTGGGGATTGACCGATCCTATTGAGTTCTGTGTTGAGCATGGAACGCGCTCGAAGCCCAGGGGCTGCAACCCCTGGGCTTGGGACGAGATTGACGTTCCACTATCAGTAAAGGGATCAATAATTGCCCCGCTGGGCCTCTCGCCAGCCTTCTCCCTTGGCGAGCTGTGTGCTGAGTTCCTTCACCACCGCTTGGTTGTCGGTCTTTTCGGCGGCGTTTTCATTTTCGGCGGGGTCGTTTACGTGGTCGTATAGTTCTCGGGCGACCACCTCGCCAGTCTTGCGATCGATCCACTCGGTGTAACGCCAACGGTCGGTCCGCATCGAGTACCCCATCAAGCCGCGGCCTTCGTGGCTGCGAGGATACTGGCTGAAGGCGGCGGACTTCACCGATTTCCGGACGTTCCCCAACACCGGCACGAGGCTCGTGCCCTGCAAGTGGCCGGGAAGCGGCAGTTTCGCCAAGTCGCAGAGCGTGGGGTAGATGTCGACGAACTCGGCCAAGGCGTCGGTCGGCTGGCCCGCGTCTTGGATCCCCGGAGCCGCGAAGATCATCGGCGCGCGGGCGTCCAGCTCGAAGTTCGTGTGCTTGCACCAGGAACCGTGCTCGCCCAGCTTCCAACCATGATCTCCCCAGAGGACGATGGCGGTCTTCTCCGTCAGATCCAAGCGGTCCAATTCGTCCAGGACGCGGCCGATCTGTGCGTCGGTATAGCTCACGCAGGCCAAGTAGCCGTGGATCAATCGACGCGAGTCTTCCTCGCTGACCGGCCCGCTTGGGGGCATGTCGTCGTAGTTGCGCAGCTCACCAAAGTCGGTCAGCGCGAATGGCGGCGCACCCTTCGGCGCGAACGGATTGTCAGCCAGCCGGATCTCGTCTCGCTGGTACAGGTCCCAGTACTTCTTGGGCGCGTTGAACGGCAAATGCGGCTTCAGGAAGCCCGCGGCGAGGAAGAACGGCTTGTCCTTGACCCGGCGAAGCGTCTCAATCGCCATGTCGGCGCATGCTCCATCGGGATAGGCATTGTCGGGCACGTCGGCCATCTCGGTCGCCGGGCCGCGCGCCGCCCGACTGAGTCGTTTGCCATTCAGGCCGCGCTGCTTGGCCTCGGCGTGTTTTTTCTGGATCATCTCCTGGTTCTCGCGAAGCTGATACCCGCCGGCGTTCGGGCGCCGCCACGGCTCGCTCCAGGAGAGCTCGTCGTTGAGGCCCCCGTGGAAGATCTTCCCCATCCCCACCGCGTGGTAGCCGTGGTTCTTGAAATGCTGAGGCAGCGTCACGACGTCGGGCACCGTGTCGCGGAAATGCGTCTCCAGGTCGTAGACCTTGGTCGCGTCGGGTCGCAGCCCGGTGAGGAGGCTGGTCCGCGACGGCGAGCAGACGGCCTGCTGGCAGTACGCCCGGCCGAAGGCGACGCCCCGCTTCGCCAGGCGGTCGATGTGGGGGCTCTTCACGCGCTGGTTGCCGTAGCAGCCCAATTCAGGGCGGAGGTCGTCGACCGCCAGGAAGAGCACGTTCAGGCGATCGGCATCGTTTGCCGCAGCGTGCATTGTTGCAGGCCCGAGCACCACGACGAGAGAGATCAGCGCCAGAGAGAAGCCGTGTTTCGCCATCGTCGAATCTCCTCGTTCGTATCCAGAAATCCTGAGACTGCCTGCTTGCTCACATACCATCGAGAAAGCCCCACCCGCCCGCTGCGTGATAGCGATCCGTGACGTCGCTGGGTCGCAGCCAAACGACGCGGTCGCCGAGGTGTTCGCGGATCCGCTCCACGACCGTCGTGAACGCCCGCCATCCGGCGCCGCTGGCGGGATTCAACCCTTGCCAGTGGGCGTACCAAAGGCAGTAGGGCGCGCCCTCCCGGACGTGACGGACGACGATGCCGGACTTCCCGTCCGCCGTGAGGTAGTAGTCCGGGTCGACACGATCCGGGTTGTTTTCCCAGATTCCGAAACGGTCCATGGCATTGGGCATCAGGTCGTAAACAGCATACTGGCCGTCGCTCGCCTTCCGGTGGATTCCGTAGTCCTTCTCGCTGGCCCGGAAGAAGCAGGGAACGGTTCGGCCACGGAACTTCCCCTGCTTGGCCAGGTTCAGAAGCGCCTTCCAGACGGCCGGGTTCGGCTCGGTGTGGCCACCGGCGCGCAGCTGGGCATACCGCCGCTTGCAGGCGTCGCAGCCGCAGCCGGGCCACGTCAGTCCCGTGAGCCGAACGCCGGCCCGCTCGCCCTCGGCGAGGACGTCGGCGAAGTAGCGCTCGTACTGATCGACGGTGATCCCCGGTTCGTGGAGCCACAGCCCTTCATGGACCGCCCCCTCCGGCTCGCGGTTGGCTTCGAAGTCGAACAGACCGCGGTGCGTCATTAGCTCCATGTGGGCGTCCACGCCGCACTCCCGGGCCCGCCGGACCTGTTTGAGGTACGCCTGTTCCTCCGGGCTCGGGTCGCGGGTCATCGAGCGGCCGCGAGCGCCCGGAATCACGCTGGACTCGCCTGTAATCCCTTGCTCGGCACAGTAGTTGAGAAACGTCTCGAACGCCTTGGTGCCGGCCGTGTAGGGACCCGTGTCGTCGCAGTAGAACGACAGGACGGTCTTGCGCCCGGCAGACTTCGCCGGTTCCTCCGCGACGGTCCGAGGCAATCGGCCGCCCCACGCAACCGCTGCGGATGTCGACGCCGCCGCGAGGAACTGGCGGCGAGTGAATCGGTGTCGTGGCGTGGCCATCTTGGGCTCTCCGATGGACTGGGTTCACCGTTCTCCGAAGATGCTGACGTCGTGCCGGCCCGTATGATACCATGACGCCAGGACACTTGCACCTTATTGAGCCTTGCATAGCCAGTGAACGCAGGGCTTCCAACGGAAGCCCGGGACCGAAGGGTCCGGCCCACGTCGAGTGATCCTTGGCCATGCAAACATCAACAAGGCTCTCCTTGCCCGAGAGCAAACGACCTCCGGTCCGCCCGAGAACGCCGTCTTGTTCCGCCGGCGTGCTTGATCCGGTCCCATCCACCGGCGAAACTGGTGTGTGCCGATGGTCCATTCCGGCAACCGACCCATTCGAGGGAGATTCATCATGGCGCCCGTCCTCTTACCGCGTGTTTGCCGTTGGGCAGTAGGGGGCATCCTCTGCACGGGTCTCGGCCTCCCCGCGGCCAACGCCGGAGAAGCTGCACAAGCCGGTTCCGCGTCCGGCCAGGCGGTTTCCGCCGTGGAAGAGGGGGGCCGGGTCTACTTCGTGTCGTCCGACGGCGACGACGCGAATTCGGGCAAGGAGGCCGAGCCGTTTCGCACGATCCAGAGGGCGGCCGACGTCGCGCGGCCCGGAGACACCGTTTGGATCGGCGGCGGGACCTACCGCGAGTCGGTCAAGATCCGGGGGCGCGGCGACAAGGACAGGCCGATCTGCTTTCAGGCGGCGCCGGGCCAGTTGGTCGAGATAGACGGTGCCGATCCCGTCGAAGGGACGTGGACCCGCCACGCGACGGGAATCTTCAAGACGCGCTGGCCGCGCCCCGTGCGGCAGCTCTTCGTCGGCGGGCAAGCACTCAACGAAGCGAGGTGGCCCAATGCCAAGAGCGATCAACTGCTGGACCGCTCGCGTTGGGCTAAGGCGGACCGCGGGAGCCGCTACGGCCGCGTCGTCGATCCCCGATTGGCCGAAGCCGGCTTCGACGCCACCGGAGCGGTCGCCGTGCTCAACGTCGCCCACCAGTTCTTCACCTGGACGCGCACGGTCGAGAGTCACCAGCCGGGGACCGACACGTTTCACTACGCCGAGGATTTGCAGGGCATCACGCACTTCGCCGACAAGACGCAGCCGTGGGAGGACGACCGCTACTTCCTGTTCGGCAAGCTCGAATTGCTGGACGCGCCGGGGGAGTGGTTCCACGACGAGGCCACCGGCACGCTCTATCTCCGGCCTCCAGACGGTCGCGATCCCGCGTCGCTCGACGTCCGGGCCAAGTCGCGGGACTACGGGCTACTGGCCGAACAATGCGAAGGGATTGAGCTTGACGGCCTGCACTTCTTCGCCTGCACGATGGCGCTGCGTGACTGCGATCACTGCCGCGTGACCGGGTGCCATTTTCTCTATCCGTCTTTTGCCCGGCGAATTGCGGAAGAGGGGTCGAGCGAGGAGGGCGTCGTCACCGAGATCCGCGGGAAGGAAAACACGGTGTCTTGGTGCAGTCTTGCCTACGGCCCGACCGGCGGACTCAAGGTTGCCGGATACGGCAACACGATCGACAACGTCCTGCTGCACGACTTCTGCACGTACGGCGATCTACGTCACCCCGCGCTGGCGCTCAGCGGCGTCGACGGAAGCGGCCGGTTCGCTCCAAACCGGCTGCGCTACAGCACGCTCTGCCGATGCGGCAACGCCATCATCAACTACCGCGGGCCGGGCCACGTCGTCGAGTACAACCACGTCTACGACGGGGGGCTGGCGTGCAAGGACGTGGCCCTGGTGTACACCGGGCAGCCGAGCACGGCGGGCAACGTGGTCCGCTACAACTGGGTCCACGGCTGCTACACCGAGGGCGCACACTCCGGGGGGCTGCGAGGCGGCTTGGGAATCCGCGGCGACGACCAGACCCGCGGCCTGACGGTCCATCACAACGTCGTCTGGGACTGCGGCCGCGACGGGATCATCGTCAAGGGCGATTTCAACCGCGTCGTCCACAACACCGTGCTCCACGTCGGCTCCGATCAGAAACCGGGCAACTACATCAACCTGAATACGGCGCCCGAGCCGAAGAAGCCGTGGCGCAAGCAGCACCCGCTGCTGCCGGTCCAGAACGAGCACAGCCTGATCGCCAACAACGCCGCGCGCACGATTGCCGGCGACAGCCGAGGCACGGACTACCCGTTCGAGGCGAACCTCGTGACGAACTACCAGGGCGAGGACTTGAAGCTCGTCGACGCGGCTCGCCACGACTTCCGTCCTCAATCCGACTCGCCTTTGGTTGACGCGGGGACTCCGATCACCGGATTGGACGCCCGGGTTAGGGCCGCGGCCGAATCGGCCGGGAACTCGATCCCGCTCCCGATCATCGCCGCGTCGCGAAGTCGTGGTCCTGACGACGCGCCCGATGTCGGCGCCTACGAGCACGGCGAGGAGCCCTGGACTGCCGGGCACCGCAACCGGCTTCACATTCTGAAGTCTCGGAATGGCTCCGGGAGGATACACCTTCAGATGCCGCCGCTTGGGCCACTGAACGTGACCATCGGAGGAACAGTCTCGACGTTCACGCCCGAGAACTGGATGGTCCCCCAGGAGGTAGCCCTAGAGCCCGGTCCGTTGAAGGCGGCCGTCACGATCCCCCAAGCCAGGATTGTAACGGAGCAGGTCGATCCGCAAGGAGGCCGTACGATCACGTTCATCGAGTTTCCGCACACCCGTGCGCCGTAACCGGCTGACGGCACCCGGACTGCGCCGGCAACCGAATTCGGGAACTTGCTTTCCAGCGCTTCGGCTCAAAGGCTGGCGGCGGAACACCCCCAGCCAGGGATTCCAGCGCAGAAGCCGGTAGATCAGACGGCCGCCGGTTCGGATGGTCTGACAGAGTATCGTCATCATCGAGTTGACAGGCTTCCTTGAGCTTGGCAACGTAGTCGCCGGCCTCCTTGTAGTTGAACGCCGCATCGAAACCCATGTCTTCAAGCAGCCAGTCCACCTTTTCTTTCGACCCGGCCGATCCGACGATACGACAACCGTGAATCTTGGCTATCTGGCCCACCAGCGACCCCACCGCCCCGGCCGCCCCCGAGATGAACACCGTCTGGCCCGGCCTCGGCTGCCCAATCTCCATCAGGCCGAAGTAGGCCGTCATGCCCGGCATCCCCAGCACGCCCGGGGCCGTGGACATCGGGGCCCGCGACGTGTCAAACGGCTGTACCCCCGTGCTGTCCGACACCGCGTATTCCTGCCAGCCCGAGTAGCCGACCACGACATCGCCCGTGTTGTACTCCGGGTGCCTCGAGTCGATGACGCGGCCCACCGTACCACCAACCATGACATCGCCGATGGCGACCGGCTCGGCGTAGGACTGGATCTCGCTGATCCGACCACGCATGTACGGGTCTACCGACAGGTAGTTGATCTTCACGAGGAACTGGCCTTCGCCGGGCTCGGGCATTGGAGCCTCGACCGGCTTGAAGTCGGTCTCCTTTGGCAGGCCCTCGGGTCGGGCCGCCAGGATGATGTGGTGGTCCTTTTTGGCCATCAAGTTCTTCCTGACGTCTCTACTTGGCGGCTTCAACGTCGAGTGCATGGGCAGGCGCTAGACAGAGGTAGCCACTCAGCTCGTCGCCCGCCTTGACCCAAACGTCGTCCAAGGCCCCGGTCGGAGCCCGCTTGACTTGGAATTTCCACCATCCGGCGCTCCCGGTCGGGACGGCGATCTCCTTGCGGTCGACCGAGACGCTCGTGCAGTCGAATTCGGCGACCGGTTGCCCGTCCGGTGCGTAGAGCGTGGCGACGGCCGTCTCGCCGGGCGGTGTCGCCTCCAAGGAGAGGTGAAAGGCCGCCGCTGGTTCCGGCACGTGGAAGTAGACCGGGGTCACGGTACCCAGGAAGTGGAGACCCTGATCGCCAAGGTTGCCGTCGACTGCCCAGGCGGCGCCCGTCACCTCCACCATGAATGACGCAGAACCGGCCGAGATGGCCAGGTGATAGTAGGAAGCGCCCTCCGCAGCCAGCTCGATGGGCACCTCGGCACTCATCAGGCCGCCGGCGACTTCCGTTCCATCGGACCGGTACACGCTGTAGGTGACCAGCTTGCCGCGGGCCGAGATGCGGCTGAACTCCACTTGCACGGGCCGCTTGCCCGTTGGACACAACACCAGATGCTGATCCCCCCGGAGTCGAAAAGGCCCGACCGGCTCGGTGCCCGGCAGCTCATCCACGGGTACAACGTTCAGCTTCTTGCGGACGTACGAGGGGGTGGCGGTGGAGGTGGTCGGCTGAAGGGCCAGCGATCCTCGGTTGTCGGACAAGAACTCGAAGAAGTCGGCGTCGGAGAGGTAGAAGCTCGATTTCTTTGGAGCGTCCAGCAATCGAAACTGCCGAAGATTCCAATGCAGCACCGTGAGGTTCTCGCCGATCATGCGCAGTCGTGCCCGGGCGTCGGCGTCCTCGACTTTCGCCTCGGCCGCCCGGTAGAGCCGCTCGATCTCGCCCAGGTTCTTCGCGTAAATGTCGCGCATCATGTCCGGCGTGAGCCCGTACCGAGCGTTGGGGTACTGGAGGAAGTGACGCTCCACTTCAGCATCCAGCAGACGGTACATCCGGTTCACGTCGTCACCTCCTCGGCCGTAAGCCTTCTGGCAAAACTCGTCGAACAGTGCTTCCACGTCGGCGTCCGGGTCCCACGCGAGCTTGGCGAGCAGGTAGTTGAGCGGGGCCCCGCGACCCCACGCTTCCATGCCGTAGACGTACACCCCCTTGACGTTGGCTGCTTTGAGACGCGGGTAGAGGAACTTGAGGATCTTCAAACCCGGTGGGTTCAAGGCGCCGGATTCGGTCAAGATGTGCGTCGGAAGGTCGTAGTAGGAGATGTTCTCCGTGACCCGCGTCCACTGGGGCAACAAATCCTCCCACTGGCGCTGAAGCTCGGGGCGGAAGAGCGTGTAGCCGTAGTCGAAGCTCGGGGCCCAAACGAGGAAGACGTTCGGCTCCAGCGGGATCGGCTTCTTCGGCGGGAACACGTACGCCGCATAGACGTAACCGGCCAACAGCTTGTCGGGATACTTCCCGGCAACCAGTCTGGCCACGTCGTTGTAGAACGTGAGGATCGCCGGGGTCACCGACCGATTGCCGTTGGGGTCGGTCTCGTAGAGCGCGGGACACTTCTCGCACTCGCAGTAGCCTGCCGAGTCCGACGGGGAGAGGGAGTAGCACGTGGCGTCGGGATTCCGGTCGAAATAGGCGATCGTCGCGTCGGCGTAGGCACGGACGACCCCGGGATTGGTGGTGCACAGCTTGTACCGTCCGGTCGGCGGCACACGGACCCCGCCACGCTCGGGAAACCACTCCGGATGCTCGTCGAAGTGCGAAGCGGGGATCGTGCGGCGCCAGTTGTGTCCGTGGGTCAGGTACAGGCTCCAGCCGAGCCGCTGCCGGGCCCACCAGTGTTTCACCTCGCGACGGCCCTCTTGGGTGTACGGCACGCGGCGGTTCGAGAAAAACGGCGCGTCGACGAGATCGGTCTCGGGAATGGTGATGCTGGTCGACTTCGGCACGTAATCGCCATGCTTGCCGGGCACCAGCCATCGCACCCCCAGGAACCGCTCGATGAATGCGTACGTGCCGTTGCGAGTTCCCGTCGAAGCGCCGCCATCCGGCGCCGGTTGGCCTTCCGCGGTGTCGGTGCCCAGGATGTAAATGTCGGCGGCTTTGGTGACGATCCGAAAACCCTCCACCGGGATGTTTTCGACGGACAGCCCCGCCGCACGGGAAGCGGCATTGTCTCCAAGACAGATCATCGGGGGACGCGGCTCGCGGACTATCGCCAGCTTCGCACGACTGACCTTGTACAAATACTCCTGCAACTCGGAGGCGGCCATGGCGACGGAAGAGGGCGCAGCGTCATCGAGGTAGATGACGAATTCGCTCTTCTGATCGCGGACCAACTCGACGGGCATGGCCCGGGTTGCCCCCGCTGCGGTCAGGATGAGGCAGATCAGGTCGAGGAGGGGGCGTCTTCTGATCGTGTTCACTCGTGATCTCCCTTCGGCGGAATCCGGAAGTTGTCGAACCAGAACTGCTGGCCCATCTTGCCGTTCTCATTCGTGTCCTCATTGTCTTTCGTGGATGCCGAGCTGGCAAGTCGGAGTTGGGCCGCGGATGAGCACCCCGACCGTTGCGGTACGCAAACAGCGAGGCTAGGATCAAAGGCGGCGTCAATCCTGCCGTTGTGAAATTCTCCTCCCAAGGAGGCCTACCATGAGCAGTAATGGACGAGCAGTCTGTCTGGCAGCAACCGTGTGCGTTCTGATGCTGGGAGGTCGCGCGGAATCCGCGGGGCAGCAAGTCCCGGTCGGCGAGCGGGCAAGGGCGCTGCGAGGCTCGTTTGGGACCTACAACGGCGAGCCCCGTCGCGAGGACGGCCACGTCGACGTCGAACGGCTCGTCTCCGAGCTTGCCGAGCTGAAGGCCAACACCTACCACTGGCTTATCTGGCACCGTGAAACCGACTGGGAAGACCTCCAGCGATTCCTTCCGCTGGCCCGCCAGAAGAACATCCTGGTCTGGGTCTGCTTGGTGCCGCCCTCGGAGTCGCCCCCGCACACCAAACAGTACAGCGAGCCCTTCCGGTTGGATTACCAGCGCTGGGCGGTCGAGATCGCCAAGCTCAGCCTCCGCGAGCCCAACCTCGTGGCCTGGAGCGTTGACGACTTCACGCACAACCTGGGCTTCTTCACGCCGGAGTACCTCGGTAAGGTCCTTGGTGAGGCCCGCAAGATCAATCCCAACCTGGCCTTCGTCCCCTGCTCCTACTCTCCCCGGGTGACGCCCCAGTTCGCTGAGAAGTATGGCGGGCTCATCGACGGCATCCTCTTCCCGTACCGTGCTGAGCTGACCGGGGCGAACCTCACTGATTCCACGTTGGTCGACGCCGAGGTCGCCACGCTGAAGAAGCTCCTCGGACCCTCTGTACCCGTCATCGTCGACGTGTACGCGTCAGCACACAGCAGGCTCGGAAGCTCCACCCCGGAGTACGTGGAAGCGGTAATGAACAGGGCCATCCGCTGTGCGGACGGCGTCCATGTCTACTGCCATCACAGCCCCAGGGACGGCTCCCAGAAGGCGCAGGTCATCAAGCGACTTTTCCATGAGTGGTCGGCTGATTCCAACATGCCGAGACCGCAACGGTAGCTTCGGTTCCCTGTGCTCCACTCGGGCAACAGGCCTTGCTGGTTGACCACGTCGATATCCCGCCGGCCACCAGCGCGATGTCGGACACGTTCGAGACCTACCGCAAGCGGCTCGGCGAGTTCCAGGAGAACCTCCGGTACGAGGAGGGGGCGATTGGTGCGGCCGTGGCCATCGGGGGCAAGGTGGTCGCCTGCGACCTGTTCGACAAGCCCTCAACTTGCAGGAAGGTATGGAACCGGCTGCTCACCGGCTTCGTCCTCGACGCCCTGGAGGGCCGAGAGCAAGAGAAACAGGCCGAAGCTCCGGACGCGGATAAGCTTGTGGCAGAGCTAACCGACCTGGCCTGGGAACCCGTCAACCCGGTTGGGGAAGGCGAGGAATCTCGTGCCGAGTCGAAAACCGGTGACCACGCGTCGGCGCTGACATTGGGTGGCGTTCTGGTGCATGGAAGTCTGGTGAGCAGCGCCACGCAGTGACGAGGGGCCGGCTCCCCGCTTGCGACCAGGCAGAACCGCCAGCATCTCTAGCTCGGAACGCCGAGGACTTTTGGAACTCCCCGCATTGTGCGCCGCAGGAGGTATCTGCAAAGCCGACAGATTCCTCTCAGTCCTCCTTGGGCTTCTCCGACTCCTTGATCGCGTCGTAAATCTCCCGGCGATGAACCGTCACCTCTTCGGGCGCTTCAATGCCGAGCCGAACCTTGCCGCTACGTATTTCCACTATGGTGACGACGATGTTCTCGTTGATGATGATGCTTTCGTCCTTCTTTCGGGATAGAACAAGCATCGCGATTCGGCCCAGGTTGGTTGGGAGTTCTTCGTTCGGAGTTCGTTGTGTCGGACATCGACGCGGCTTCCAATCGCGCACGGGGAGACCAGTCCCTCAATTTCCAGTTTAACCAAACACACCCGCCTTCCCATACGGCGGAAGAAGGGAGGTGAAGGAAGAATGCCCCAAATAGGGGCGCATCAATGACGATTGGACGGATCGCGCAGACTTTGCGGTCGTGTGTAGCCGTATCCTCGTGGGCGGAGACCTACGTGGAACAGCAGCTCCGTGACTGGCGCGCAGAGTGGCCGACGCTACGCCGCCAGACCATCTGACCGTCCAGTCCGGATAGGACATCCCCCAAGGGACTTGCCGCACTGCCTCTTCTAGACAGCCGCCGGCTCCTTGACCGCAAGCTCTCTTTCGGCGACGACTTCCCCGGTTCGGACGGAAACGCCCTCCGGGTATTCGATACTCAGCCGTACTTCGTCGCCGTCGACCTCAACCACGTTCACGATGATGTTGTCACTGATGACGATGGACTGGTTCTTGCTCCGAGGGATGATAAGCATGGAAACCCCCGTTTCGGTATGAACTGGATGAATGAAGTCTAATCCGCCCTGGGGCGGCGCGAGCCGACCTTTTTCCGCACGGCTGGCACGCCCCGCCACCATCCTGACCACGACGCGGAGAAACGAAGTCGCGTCCGTCCGACTCAACACGTGAAGATACTCATCATGAAGAGAATGTCAACCCTGGTCCGGCCGCCTCGACGTTCTAGCCCCCGTCCGGTTCCAGACTGGGCCAGGACGGAACGAGCCGACGACCCGTTTGAACTGCCTGTGGCGGAGACCGAGCTTTCCGTTCGGACCACGAACTGCCTGGAGGAACAGGCGATCTTCACGGTCAAAGACCTGCTGAACTGCACCCCGCAGCAGTCGCCGGAGATCCCAAACTTCGGAGAGAAGACGCTTCAGGCTGTCTATGACGCTTTGGAGCAGGTGGGGTTCTATCGTCGTTCCAGGCGACCGAGGGAGGAAGCAGCGGCAAGTGGTCCTCAGGGTCGATGACTTCTCGCTGTTGGGGAATGACGAACAGCGCCAGTTGCCGATCAGGTCGGGTGCTCTTCGCCTTTGACGGCAATCGAGGATTCGGTCACGTGGGCCGCGGCCACGGACACGACGAAGCCGTCGCGATTGAACTGCAGCACCTTGAGTTCGGAGATCCCCATGAAGTCGCAGAAGGTTGAATTTTGCCTCCGAGTAGGCTCTCATAGCTCCCAGGGCGGCGCGTGAAAGCCATTTCCGGAAGCGTATCGGAACGACCGGCGGTTGGGGAAAGGACTTCTACGGGAAGCTGGAGCCGAAACGCCTGTCGGAGCAGATCGACGAGGCCGATCAGCTTCTTCGGGAAGTGGTAAAGGTCGCCCGTGCTGGATCACATACTCCCGCAAGGCGGACGGCGGACGACGAAGAGGTAACCCTCGGCCACGTGAGTGACCAGACATGGCCAAATCCCACAAATGGGCTTTCAAAGCCCGATTTCGTGCCAAGGCTTACGGCTGGCGGGGCACCGCGCTGGCCTCGAAACGGCTCAAGGAGGCCGTCAGCGAGATCAAGAAGGTGGCCAAGTCGGACCCGGTGCTCGCCGCGGATAGTATCGTCGCCCTGATGGAACGGCTCTGGCCTTCACTTGAGGCGATCGACACTTCATCCGGGGCCCTGGGCACCGCCGTCAACCGGACGCTCGATGCTCTGATTCCACTTCTGATTAACGCCCCGGCCGACATCAAGACCCGAGCGAAATGGCTTGACCGGCTGTACGAGGCGGTGCTGGAAGATGGCGTCGAATACCTGATGCCCGTGGAGGATCGGTGGGGTGAAATCTGCGGTTTCCCCGAGCTGGCCAACCAGTGGGCAGACCGGATGCTCCCGTTTGTCCGAGACGGCTGGTCAAGGAACGAACCAGGAGGCTGGGTGGACGGGGCCACGCTCTGCCTCTCTTCACTGCTCCGCGCCGAACGGTACGCCGAGTTAGAGCAACTCCTGTCACTCCACAAGACCCGTTTCTGGCACTTCGACAAGTTCCAAGCGGAAGCCTTAGCCCGGCAGGGGCGCACGGATGAGGCAATCCACTACGCGGAAGCCTGCCGTCGAGACCAGTATGACTACAACGAACATGCCATTGCGACTTTCTGCGAGCGGGTTCTATTGGAGGCGGGCCGCAGAGAGGAAGCGTACCAGCGTTACGGCCTGATCGCGTCACAGGCGACCACCAACCTGGCCGCCTTCCGGAGGCTCGCCAAGAAGTACGCGGAGCGAGACCCGAGACAGATTCTCCTGGACCTCATCGAAACGTGGAATAACGAAGGCAAGTGGTTTGCCGCGGCCAAGGACGCAGGCCATCTGGACATCGCCCTGGAGTGTGCAGGCTCTTTGTCGGCGGAACCGGCCACGCTCATCAGAGCGGCGAGGGATTTTGCCGAGAGTGAACCGGCGTTTGCCACTCAGGTGTCGCTCTGCGCGATTGCACACTTGTTGGCCGGGCGGGGGTACGAGCCGACGACTCTGGACATCTTGCGGGCGTATGACTATCTGGCCGCAGCGGCCGCCAATTGCGGTCGGTCCGAGTGGGCCGTGGGCGAGATCGAGAAGCTGATTGCCAAAGGAGCCTCGCCCGGCGGAGAACCGATGCTTCAGGCCCTTACTGCCCGACTCCAACGGCACCGGTCCTCAGAGACTTGACAACACCGCCCGCGTGGCACGCCCATGTTACTTCCTTGAGTCCGGGTTCCACTTGCCGTGCTTGAGTTGTTCGTACCTCTCCGTGAGGAATTTGAGGTGGAAGCCGGGAGTCAATGCCGCCTCAAAGACCTCGATTGCCAGCTTGCGCCTACGCCGTTTCACGGCACGATCAACCAAGCGGATGATTCGCAGCCATTCGCGAGATCCCATTTCCCTGGCAATCTCGACGAACTGCCCGAAACGGGCCTGTTCGGCGACTACTTGTCCAAGCAGCGTCAGGGCCTCCTCGCTCTGGTAGTCCAAATCGTCGGCTTTCAGCTCGCCGATTTGTCGCCGCAAGTGGGCGATGCACAAATCGCCCTGCGTCGGCGTGAGGCGGCGGAAGTAGCCCTCGATCGGCGCATTGGTCAGCCCGTAGTCCTCCCAGATCAGGAAATCCAACAGATCCGGAAAGAACACGGAGTCCGTGATACCCGTCTTCTCCAACGGGATCTCCAGGTAGAGACGAAATCCCCGGTGAAAGCTCTCCCCGATACAGCCGCAGGAGTCGTCAGCCATCCCCATGATCTCGATGACCGTCGTCAGCCACGCGCGGAGAAGTGCTTGTGCCCCAGCGTGGCTGCCAGAGCTTAGCAGCCGGTTGGCCCGGTCCACGTAGCCGTCCAAACGGTGGGACACTTTGAAGGTCTGCCGCTCCGAGTAGAAGCCTTTGGTCTTGAAGCGGGACCGCATCTTCTCCGCGTATGGCGTTGGGGGAACGGGAAACTGCGACCAACGGCCACGGAGGGCTTGGGCGTACCGCCGCTCTCGGGGAATCGTGCGCATCGCCTTTGACCACTCCCGTTCTCGCACCGGCCGCTCCAGCACCCGGTCGCGTGCCCGACGCAGCTCGGACTTCGCCAGAGTCCCGGCGGCGCACAGCACGTCGGCAATGCCAAGGCCCAGTTGCGACAGCCGCTTCTCCAGATCCCGGAGGTGCGAGAGCTTCCGTTCCAGCGAATCGCGCCCCTCCGGGCAACCTCTCCTGCTCCTCTCTTTCACGCGAGTGGCCAACTGCCCGAGGTCGTTGCCGAAGTCCATTTCGGTCACCAGCGCAAACCATAGATCCCAGTAGGTCAGGGTCGACAGCTTGCCTGAGACGCTGGACAGGCTGAAGGCCATGTCGTCGCCGAGAGGTGCCGGCTTTTTGCCCACTGTCCGGCCTTTCCCGCCATCGGGGCCGACAACGCGGAGCTTAGGCTTTCGGGCGGGCATGTGGACTCCCTTCACGACGGCTTTCCGTGGGCATCACGGATGCTGTTAGACCGGGACGCTCCAGGCGGCCTCCCCCGAATTCTATCCGATCCGGCCCGCTCCAACAGCCATTGACGGTACGTCGGTCCGGATTTCCCCTGCGATCGTCGGCGGCACCGAATGGCACGGTATACGGACGAATCGTCCCGGGGACTAGACGTTCCTCCACGGTGAGGCAAGTAAGACCCACCAGTGCCTGAACCTGCCGCTGACGACCTCGCCGGATCAAAGCTCCAGAATGCCGGTGGCCTGATACCGGGTGGCTACGAAGAGTGGCAGCCGTTTGCCGACGATCCTGCGATGTGTTTCGAGGGCCAGGTCCGGGGTGAATGGCATTGTCAACAGCTCTTAGTGTAAGGACCAGCCATTTGTAGCCAGCGTAGCAAGCACTGCATTCGATGCTGTTCAACGAGCCGTTGAGGGGTTAACGTGTCATTGTACTTGAAGTTACGCGAATTCAAGGAGATGACGCGATGATCTTGAAAGACGTCTACGAACGGTTTGCCAAGAAGGCGCCGATCAGTGTGATGGTGCGAGCGACGATCGAGAATGTATTGGCGGCGGATCGGCTGGATGCAATCTTCGAGGGGAACGCCCGGCAACAGCGTGCTGGCGATCTCTTGTTTTCGACCGTGGCG
>DATKZH010000060.1:0-8139 GCA_035528065.1 Thermoguttaceae bacterium
GCCACCAGGGGGAGGGGGTCATCGTCGTTGCAAATTTCGTCGGGCAGGGCGGAGCCGCCGGGAAGGGAAAGCCACACCCATTGGGGATCGGTGAGAATCGCCGGATCGACGGGGGGCCGGCGCTTGCCGGCGTTGGGAAGGTCTGCTACAATATTCACGTTCGTCGTCCTCGGAAGTGCGAACAAGCCAAGTCCTCGGAAGCACAGGCCGGGGACTTGGCGTTTCTTGGGATCACGCGGCCGGCGTCGTCTGCCGGGCGATAAATTCATCTAAGTCGACCAGCTTGTACATCGCCCGGGCTTGCTTCCCCGTGCCGAGCTTGACCACGGGCAAGTTCTTGCCCGTCATTGCCCAGACGGCGAGCGTTTGGGGTTTTAGCCCTAGATACTCGGCCGCCTGCCGCCTGCCGACAAGGCGGTTTTTGCGGGGAACGACGGGCGCGGGGCGGGCTTTGCAGAGCGTGGCGATCATGGCAAACCTCCCAAAAACCGGGGCTTTGCCGCCCGCCAGTCGCAAGAAAAAGAAGTGGCGCAACCGGCAGACGGACCTCAGGTCCGTCCCGCCTGGTAGCGCCGCGTTGACGTTCTTAGGCTTTCACTCTAGATTCCGGCCCCTCATCCTGGGGCACGGCAGAACGCAGTCGGGAACAAAACGCAACCAATACCGGCACCGGGTCTGCGCCATCTGCGAGGCGAGCCATTTAAGGCGCGCCGGTACGGTTTGCTTTCATTATACGCGCTCATGTGTACTCGTCAAGGTTTCGCAATATCCATTTCCAGCATCGCCGCGGTGGCCTTCTCGACCGCCTCCCGTACCGGGTCGACGGATAGCCGCGCGTACACCTCGGTGCTCTTCAAGTCCCGATGTCCGAGGCTCTTGCCGATTACTTGAAGACTGGTTCCTGCCACCGCCATCCACGAGCCCAGTGTCCTCCGCAGGTCGTGGATTCTGACGTCGGGGATGCCCGCCCGCTGGCGGATTGCTGCCCAAGCCCGCTTGGGCTCCATGAGGTGCCCTCGCTTACCCCGGCCGGGGAACACCCACGGGCAGCCGTTCGCTTGCTCCCGGCGGGCTTCCAGGATTACCACGGCAGGCCGGACGAGAGGGACCACCACCGGGTCACCGCTCTTGGTTTCAGGGATCTTCCAGAGGCCGAGCCGCAGGTCGACGTCGGCCCATCGCATCGCCTGGACGTTGGATCGGCGGGCCCCAGTCAATAGGCACAGCAGGAAGAAGTCTCGAATGTCGGGCTCGCACTCGGCCAGAACCGTAAGCAGCCGGCGTAGCTCGTCCCCGTCAAGCCACCGATCGCGCTTGGTTTCCTTGAACCGGCGAATGTCCTTTGCCGGGCTCTCTCCCTCGCACAGTCCCGCCCGGCGGCCTTCGTTCCACATGGCCGACAGCAGACTCAGCAGCCGATTGGCCGCATAGTGTCCGTGATCGCGCCCGGTCCGCTGGTGGAGGGTCGCCACGTCCTTGCGCGTGATCTGCGAGAGCGGGCGCTTGGCCCACTTGGCGAGAAACGTTGTGTACTGCCGGTCGTCTTCACTTCGGCTCTTCGGCTTCTTGTGCTCCGTCGCATGTTCCCACCACGAGGCCCACAGGTCGGCCAGCGTGGGCTCCAAGCGGGCTGCCCGCCGTTGGACGGCCAGCGCGTCGAGGTTGCCGAGCGCGGCCTGTGCGGCGTCTCGCAGGGTCTTGACGGTGCCGAAGTCCTCGGGCCACTTGCCGAGCCGGAAGCGGTCGTGCCGGCCGCCCACCTTTTTGGAGAGGTAGGCCGACTTCGCGCCCGTGGCCGTTACGCGCACGCACAGCCCCGAAATCTTCGTATCGTGGTAGACCGCCCTGCCCTCGTCGGGTACGGCCAGAGTGTCCAATCGACGTTGGGTGAAGGCGAATTTCATTGTGAGGGCTCCTGATTCTGCCGGGGCCACCGCTGGGGCCACCTTTTGCATCAAAACCCGTCAATCAAACACGCTACCACCGGGGGTGGCCCCGATGTTACCATTGTACGCGAAACCCCGATAAAATCAATACCGATCAATAGGAATAAATCAGAGGGCCATACTACCAGGGAGAGAGAGGCACCCCACTAAGGGGTACTATGTGCCCTGAATGGCATTCAGAAGGTCAGGGGTTCGAGCCCCCTATCCTCCACTCCGCAAACCCCGCCGTAGCAACCAGTTACGGCGGGGTAAGTTTTTGCCCCCCAGAGGCAGAAAGGGGCTTGGGGCCAGAGTCGGGGCCAGAGGCTGTAGATTGGGCGCGAACGCGGCCGGCGGGGGCAACCTGGCCACGACCACAAGTGGGCCTTGACGTTTTCGCATTTTGCGAAGATACTTGGATTAGACGGCCGACACTTGAGGGGTGGCACGGATGCACGTCATTTCGGAGAAGAAGCTACGCGAGTTCTGGCAGCAGTGGCCCAACGCGGAGACCCCGCTTCGGGCATGGTGTCGCGTGGCCGAACACGCCACCTGGGAGACGTTTGCCGGTGTACGGGAAACTTATCCCCATGCGGACCAAGTGGGCCGATGCACGGTGTTCAACATCGGCGGGAACAAGTTTCGGCTTGTGGTGATGATCTTCTATGAGTACGGCAGGGTGTATATCCGCCACGTACTCACCCACGAGGAATACGACCAGGGCACGTGGAAAGGTGAATGCTGATGAGCACCGCGAACCGTCCCGGAGACCTCCAGGACCGCTACGTGGAATTGATCCGGCAGTTCCCTCTCCGCCCCATCCGTTCGGATGACGAGCTGGACGCGGCGATCCGCGTAGTCGATTCGCTTGTTGGCCGGCCGGCCCTCGCGCCCGAGGAGCAAGACTACCTGCTCGTCCTCAGCGATCTGGTGGAGCGCTACGAGGCGGAAGCCCACCCGATAGCCCCGCTGTCGGACGCGGACATGCTCCAGCATCTCATCGAAGCCAAGGGCGTTCCCCAAACCGAAGTGGCCAGGGCAACGGGGATAGCCGACTCCACCATTTCCGAGGTCCTGTCGGGCAAGCGTTCTCTCAACCGGACGCACATCGGAAAGCTAGCTCGATACTTCGCTGTCTCCCCGGAGGTATTCGCCTTCTGAGAGGGCGCCAGCCGCCCCAGAATCGCCGATCGGGAAAGCATCGGCAATCGCTGTGAGGGCATAGCGTGGGCGAGGCGGCGGGACGAGGGCCGGGCAGATCGGCAGTGTCGGCAAGGGGGACCTGACAGTGAGCGATCAACACTTTCCAGCCGGGACCGTCGTTTCTGCGTTCATCGAGGCGGAACGCGCCCTTAGTGAGATCCTCCGCGTCGTACCCTACTGCCCCGAGCATCAGGATGTCTGGTCGCCTCGCCTTGGCGAGATGCTCCTATATCTGTGCAGCCAGCTTGATTCTTTGTGGCGGCAAGAGATCCCCTGCGCGAAGCCCCGCAAACACCTCAACATGACGGACTACTCAGGACACTTCGCCGGCTCACTCTGTGGCAAGTTCGTCGTCTTCTGGGGTGATATCGAAGGAGGCACGATCCTGGCTCCCTTCCAGGAGTGGGAAGTTGGCTCCAACTCCAGCCCGTTGTGGTGGACGGCCTACAACAAGGTGAAGCACGATTGTCTGGCGAACCGAAAGCTTGGATCGCTTAAGAACGTGTGCCGGGCAATGGCTGGCCTGTTTGTTGCGATCCTGCGGTCGAAATTGTGCCTGAGTCATGTGCTCGCTACAGACTGGCTCGCGTTGGACGTGTACGCACCGGAGAATATCGCTCCTCATCTTGCGAACGATACCGAATGGACAGAGGCCGGCATCAAAGTCGAATCCCACCTGTTTTCTTATGTAGTAGGGACGTGTCTCGATCTCGAAATCCCGGGAGGCTTTCCGTCCAAATACATGGGGTCAAGCTACCGATTGCGAGACTGGTTGGGCCGGAATATGGGGAAGCGAGTTCGGGATGTGATTGAATGAACGGGGAACGCCAACGCGCAAGGGATGGCGCCGCGGGTGCAACGAGACGCGGCGCTTGACAAGACCGATGGGAGGGACGAGCGATGATCAGGGAACGAATTGTTCTCATTTTGGGCGCCGGAGCTAGCGTGCCCTACGGGTTTCCAACCGGTGCTCAGTTGTGCAGATGGGTGAGAGGACTGATTGACCACCCAAAAGACCCGTTTAACCGTTCGGTCTGGGATAGAGCCAAGCCTGTCCTTCAAGAATTGGGGTTCGACGAGGTGCAACAGAGAGAATTCGTTCATGCTCTGAGTCGTTCTGGGCGACGATCCGTTGATGCCTTTCTTGAGTTCAGACAGGAATTCGTGGACATCGGGAAGGCGTTCATTGCTTACTTCCTTATTCTTCGTGAGAACGAGAGGAGCCTTTTTGATGTCACGCCGGACTGGTATCACTACCTGTTCGACAAGATGAACTGCCCTCTTAAGAGCTTCTCCTTAAACAGGCTCTCCATCATTACCTTCAACTATGACCGCTCGTTCGAGCATTTTCTCTTCACTGCGCTTCGCAACAGCTACGGCGCGACTGAAGATCTGGTGGCCTCCGCGGTACAGATCATCCCAATAACTCACGTGCATGGACAATTGGGTCTTCTCCCCTGGCAGAGTGGAGCATCCCCGGAAAACGTCCGACCCTACGAAGCGACACCAAGTGCAAGAAACGTCCGGGTGGCGGCCGACGGAATCAAGATCATCTCCGAGGCCGAGGACAGCACACCAGAATTCGAAGAGGCGCACAACTACCTTGAGGACGCGAAGCAAGTCCACTTCCTCGGCTTCGGCTACTTCCCCAAGAACATGCAGAGGCTACGCCTTCCGAAAAAGGGGCAGGCTCACCCGTGGCTGAAGGCCGCCTTGAGCGGCACATTCTATGATCTACGCGAGCCAGAAGCCTTGAAGATCTGTGGGCCATACGCTCGCCTCTCGCCGTCTCCCAAAGAGTACACGACCCTGGAATACCTCAGGAACAGCGAGACTTTTCTTTCCGCGTGTCGACTGGAGTGATCCAATCACAAAGGGCCGGCCGGGTCGCAGCTCCCGACCGCCCCCACGCGAGAAATCACGGCCGCGCCGGCAGGAGACGACCGGCACTTCCTCCAGAATATTGAAAGGGCCCTCCTGGAGGCGCCACGGCGGTTCGATCGAACACCCCATCAATTGACAGCAGCCGGAGAGCGAACATGCCAAGCACGAGTCCGATTCCCGTGGGGAAGCTGCCGGCGGGGTTGCTTCGGGGTTTGTTGGAGCGGTATGGGACGAGCGACCCGCGGGTGGTGGTGGGGCCGGGGGTGGGGGAGGACGCGGCGATTATTGAGATGGGGGATCGATGCCTGGTGGCGAAGACGGATCCGATCACCTTCGCCACCGATGAGATCGGCTACTACGCGGTGCACGTGAACGCCAACGACGTGGCTTGCTGCGGGGCCACGCCGCGGTGGTTCCTGGCCACCTTGCTCCTGCCGGAACGCGGAACCACGCCGGAGTTGGTGGAGCGGATCTTCGAGCAGATCGCCGACGCGTGTCGGCCGCTGGGGGTTTCGCTGTGCGGCGGTCACACGGAGATCACCTTCGGGCTGGATCGGCCCGTGGTGGTCGGCCAGATGCTGGGCGAGGTCGCCCGGGACGGCTACGTGACCACGAGCGGCGCTCGCGTGGGCGACGCGCTTGTGCTGACCAAGGGGATCGCCGTCGAGGGGACCGCGATCATCGCCCGGGAGAAGGAGGCCGAGCTGCGGGGCGTCGCCAGCGAGGCCGAGCTGCGGCGGTGTGCCGACTTCCTCCACGTGCCGGGGATCAGCGTCGTACGCGACGCCGAGATCGCGATCCGGTCGGGCGGCGTGCACGCGCTGCACGATCCGACCGAGGGCGGCGTGGCCACCGGCCTGTGGGAGCTGGCCGAAGCCGCGAAGGTCGGGCTGGTCGTCGACGAGGCCCGGCTGCCGCTCTTGCCCGAGTGTGAGACGCTGTGTCGGCAGTTCGGGCTGGATCCGCTCGGTTTGATCGGGTCGGGCTCGCTGCTGATTGCGTCGGCCCGAGATCGGGCGGCCGCCATGGTGGAGCGGTTGAAGTCGGAAGGGATCGCCGCGGCCGAGATCGGGGAAGTCGTTCCGGCCGAAGAAGGCTGCCGCATGCGCTCGGCCGACGGGCGCTTGCGCCCGCTGCCTTCGTTTTCTCGCGACGAGATCACGCGACTGTTTGCGTGACGTCGCGGCAGGTTGTAGAGTCTTAGGTGGTGACATGCGCGCGCCGTGTGCGCATCATGGTAGCCGTCACGCTCCGCGTGACGGGGCACATCACGCGGAGCGTGATGAGTACCCGAGCGGTTCCTGCCCTCTTTCCGGGAGTGACCACGATGCCTATCACCCGATACGTCGTTACGGTCGCGATCGCCGGCGCGTTGCTGCTTGGGATCGCGGTGCCGTCAACCTATGGCGAAGTCCTCTACAACGGCATCGTGTTGCCGGAGGCATGGCCGCCGCAGATGGACCAGTTGCCTCCTGATCCGGTGACGCCGCCGTATTTGGAGTCGCCGCCGGAGGTGATTCCGATCGACGTGGGTCGGCAGCTCTTGGTGGACGATTTCCTCATCGACCAGACGACGTTGAAGCAGACGTTGCACCGTGCGATGTACTACCCGGAAAACCCGGTTTTGGTGCCCGACCAACCATGGGAGACCAAGACGGAGCCCAGTCCTTGTGCCATGGTCTTCAGCGACGGCGTCTGGTACGACCCGCAGGACAAGCTGTTCAAGATGTGGTACATGGGCGGGTACACGGCGGGCACGTGCTACGCCACCTCGAAGGACGGCATCCACTGGGAAAAGCCCAAGCTGGACGTCTTCCCCGACACCAACCTCGTGCAGGAGGGGCGCCGCGATTCGAGCACCGTCTGGCTCGACCACGGGGCCGGCGATCCCCAGTCGCGGTTCAAGATGGGGTACTTCACCTCCGGTGGGCTGGAGCTCTGCACGTCGCCCGACGGAATCCATTGGACCGAGCCGGCCCGCAGCGGCCCCACCGGCGATCGCACCACCTTCTTCCACAATCCGTTCCGCAAGCGGTGGATCTTCGGCGTCCGCGCCGGGGCAGACGGGTTCGGCCGCATCCGCCGGTACTGGGAGGCCGAAGACTTCCTTGAGGGTGCGAACTGGAAGTCGGGCGAGCCGGTCCTCTGGTGCGGTGCCGACAGTGCCGACCCGGCGCGCGACGACCTGAAGACGAAGCCGCAACTGTACAATCTCGATTGCGTCGCCTACGAGAGCCTGCTTCTTGGCCTGTTCTCGATCTGGCGGGGCCAGCCCGCCGATCGCGCGAAGCCGAACGAGGTCTGCGTGGGCTTCAGCCGCGACGGGTTCCATTGGCACCGCCCCGATCGGCAGGCGCTCGTGCCCGTTTCGGAGCGGCACGGCGATTGGAACTGGGGGAACGTCCAGTCGGCCGGCGGCTGCTGTCTCGTGGTCGGCGACAAGCTCTACTTCTACGTGAGCGGCCGGGCCGGCGTTCCGGGCTCGCGAACGTCGGGCGTATGCACGACGGGCCTGGCCACGCTTCGCCGCGACGGGTTCGTCTCCTACGATGCCGAGCAGGGCCCGGGCACGCTGACCACGCGGCCCGTTCGGTTCCAGGGTCGACATCTGTTTGTCAACGCCGACGTGGATCAGGGCGAGCTTCGGGCCGAGATCCTCGACGCCCGTGGCCAGGTGATCGCCCCGTTTGACCGCGAGAACAGCATCCCGGTGAGGGAAGACTCCACGCTGGCCGAATTGCGTTGGCAAGGGGCAGAGAGCCTTGCCCCGCTTGCCGGAAAGCCGATACGACTCCGTTTCTATCTCACCCGAGGTAGCCTCTACGCGTTCTGGGTCAGCCCCGACCGCTCCGGCGCGAGCCACGGCTACGTGGCGGCGGGCGGCCCGCGCTTTGCCGGCCCGATCGACACGGTCGGCCGCGCGGCGGGGCCGTGAAGCCGCGTCGGCACCGCCCAAGAGCCGGGGCGCGTTCCGGGAATTCGATTGACGCCCACGCTCGCTTGTCGGTAACATGACACCAGAGCGGGGCTCCGGCCGCTGAGGATCGGCCGAAGATCGACTTCCGCATTTGCCCGGTAGTAGGCACACACCGTGTGCCGTAACCGGCGGACGGCAGACGCCGTGTGC
>DATKZH010000061.1:0-10789 GCA_035528065.1 Thermoguttaceae bacterium
ATCAACACCGACTGGTACAACCAATCCTTGTTCCGCGGAACCGACGGCTTTCTGCCGATGCGGATCGATGCACTCGACGGCAGTCTGGAGAAACCGGAACACTCGACCAGGATAGTCGCGCAGCACTTCGAACACCCGGCCCTGCAAGTCTTCAACGATCGAGGCAACGGAAATCTGGCCGACGCCGAGATCTGGAAGTGGTATCGCTTGAGCCGCGCCGACGGCGACGAAAGCCGGACTCGCGCCGAAGAAACGCCGGCAAGCGGCCGGGCCGACCCACTCGTGATGGCTCGGCTCGAGACCGGGGACCCGCTGATTGTGGAACGCCCGTTCGGCGACGGTCTGGTGGTTCAAGTGGCCACCGCCTGTGACGCCGACTGGTCGAACCTGCCCATGCGCCCCTCTTATCTTCCCCTGATGCAGCAACTGATGACAACCATGGCGTCCCAAGTTACGCCGCCGTGCAATATCAAGACGGGCGAGCCGGCGATAGCCGTCCTGCCCGGCGACTCGGCCGGCGCGCCGTTGTCATTGACCACCCCCGCCGGCACTCGCCACACGGTTCGGCCCGTTGCTCGGGGCACGCACAGTCTCGTGCAGTTCGGCCGGACGCGCCGACCCGGCATTTACACCCTGACCGGACCGGGCGCCAAGAGGCTCCATTTCGTGGCCCAGACCTCCCGAGAGGAATCCGACCCGCGACTGCTCGACCGCGAGCAGATGCAAGAGCTCGCCGCCGACCTGGGAGCGGAACTGGTCGGTTCCAGCGCCGAGTACGTTCAACTCGACAAGACGCGGCGGCACGGCCGTGAAGTCTGGCGGTTCCTCCTCTTCGGCGCGATGGGACTGATGTTCGCGGAACTGATCCTCCAGCAGCGATTCACGAGGGTCAGGACATGACGAGCATCAGGTTCATGGGCGATCTTCCACTCTGGGCCGGCCTGCTCCTTGCGTTCCTGGCCGCACTGGGCGCATGGCGATACTACCGGCGCGAGAGCCGCGACCTGCCCGGCCGCCTCCGCTGGGTGCTGCCTCTGTTGCGGGCGCTTGCGTTCTTCCTGGCCGTGATGATCCTCACCGGACCGATCCTTCACCATCGCCGGGTGATCGGACAGCTTGGCCGGGTCATGGTCTTTCTCGATACCTCGCAAAGCATGGAAGCTACCGACAATCACATGCCGGTGGCCCGAAAGCTGGTCATCGCCGCGCAACAAGGCTGGCTCCCCTCGGGACACGTCGACGTGACCCTCTGGGATATGGCCGATCGACTTGCCCGGGCTCGACAGGATGCAACCGCCTCGCTAAAGGGCCGGGCCGTCGATGCCGCGGCACTCGATCGCTGCCGGCGCTCTTTCGCCCGCGACCTTGGCGAGATAGCCGATGGTATTGGACGTTATGAATGGACCTCGCCGGCAACCGGCGGCGAGAGCCCTGACGCCTCGACCTGGCTCGACACCCTGCGGCGCTTTCAAGCCGACGTGGCCCGGCCGGCGCAAGCGTTTATCGAGGAATCGCTCGACGATGCCGGCTCGCGCGACGATCTCGCCAACCGATTGCTCCAGTTGAGCGAGTCGACCGCGCCGTTCGAACGAGCGCTCCTGGAAGCGCTCGACGAATACGGCTCCCAGCTTGCCGCGTCCGGTGGTCGGTCGATCACCTCCGCCCTGGCCATGTTTGACCGGGCGTCACGCTTCGGCCGCGCCGAGAAGGGTCTCCTCGATCCATCCTCGGGCATCCTCGCCAAACTGGTCAAGAACCATGACGTCGAACTCTTCGCGCTCTCCACTTCCCAAGCCGAAGGCCTCTGGGACGCCCGCGTGACCGGCACGCCGCCAAGCGAATTGGGCGTCCGGCCGTTGAGTAGCATTACCGACCTAAGCAGCGGGGTCTCCGGCAGAATGACGGTGGCGGTACCCGGCACGGCCGCCGGCGGAGAGAGTGAGTCCGACGGCCGGACCGCCGTAGTCTTGATGACCGACGGCCGCCACAACTCAGGCCCGTCACCGCTCGAAACGGCCGAGGTGCTCGGCGCCCGAAACATCCCCGTATACACGGTCGGTTTCGGAAGCACTCGAGAGCCGCCCGATCTTGCCCTGGTCGAACTGCATCACCCCGACGTGGTGTTTCAGAAGGACCGGCTTCGCGGCACCGTCGTGCTCAAGGACCGGATGCCGCCGGGACAGTCCTTCGTCGTCCAGATAGGACACGCCGGCGAAATCCTCTGGCAAGAGCAACTCACCACCCAGGACCTGCCGCTAAGGCGAATCGACTTCGAGTTCTCCATCGACGTCCTGGTGGAGCAGCTTGGCACGCAGCTCGATCCGCAGGTGCGCCACTACGCCTTGCCGTTGTCGCTTGAAGCGTCGATTTCTCCCCTGGAGGGCGAAACCGACGCGTCCAATAACGAACGCACCATGCGCTTTATGGCCATCACCCGAAGCTATAGACTGCTCTTAATCGACGGCCGCTCCCGATGGGAGACTCGCTACCTTCGAAACGTCTTCTCGCGTGACGAGCAATGGAACGTCGACACCGTCCTGGTAGGACCGGCAACCGACCGGGCCAGCCCACCCCGCGGCGACGGACCCAATATGTTCCCCGCCGACGAGGCGACCCTTTTCGACTACGATCTGATCATCTTTGGAGAAGTACCGCCCGGAGTGCTCGCCGATCACGAGCAAGCCTGGATCCGCTCGTTTGTCGAACGGGGCGGCGGCGGTCTGGTCTTCATCGACGGGCGGCGCGAACATCTTCGTCTTCTGGACGCTGAAACGCTCGGTCCGCTGCTGCCGGTCTCGTGGCTTCCCGGTCGTCTTGACGCGCTGCCGTCTCTTCTTCAGCTAACCAAGGAAGGCGCCGACAACGCCGCATTCATGCTGCAATCGACCAGCCCGGCAAACCAGGATTTCTGGCGCCGGTTGCCCGCCCCGCACGCCTTGGTTTCAACCGAGGCGTTGCCCGGCACCGAAGTCCTGGTCGAAGCCGTGGCCGGCGGGAAGACGCTCCCCGTAATGGTCACCCGGTCTTTCGGAGCGGGCCGCGTCTTATACTCCGCTTCCGACGAGACGTGGCGCTGGCGATACAAGGTGGCCGACGACTATCACCAGCGGTTCTGGAACCAGGTCGCCAAATGGGTCATGGAGAGGCCGTTCGCGGTCAGTTCCGAATACGTGTCGCTCGACTCCGGCCCGCCAAGCTATGCCGCCGGCCAAACCGCCGAAATACGCGTGCGGCTGCACGGAACCGACGGTCGCCCGGTGAGCGACGCCACGGTCGACGCCCTCCTGTGGCGAGACGGCCAAATCGTGTCCACCGTCAGCCTGGCCGCCCGGGGTTCGAGATACGGAGTCTACGGTGGCCGCACGGCACCACTCTCCGAAGGCCGCTACGAAGTCACCGTTCAAGCCTCCGGATTCAGCCGGCAAGCAATGAACGTACGGGCCGGTTTCGTGGTACTTCCGCCCCAGAATATCGAACGGCAAGAGACCGCCTGCAACGACGGCCTGCTACGCGAAATGGCTCTCGCGTCCGGTGGCCGGTTCCTTCGCGAAGAACAGATCGGCCAACTCGGCGAGCTATTGAGCCCGCTCGGCACCGGCCACGTGGTTGAGTCCGACGCCCTTTTGTGGCAGAGTTATTGGTGGTTCGCCGCCATCGTCGGCTTGCTGACGATGGAATGGATTCTCCGCAAGCGAGCGGGTCTTCTCTAGCGGCCCGGAGACGCCGGATGAGCATCACTCTGAACCCCACCACACGCGAGAAGCTGGAACAGTTCGGCCGGCGAAGGCGACGCCTGGTCCTCGCCCGCGGCGTCTGCTCCGCCATCGTGAGCTTCCTGGCGTTGATGTCCGTCACCGCGCTGGCCGACTGGCTCTGGGTCCTGCCCGACGCGCTGCGGTGGAGCCTCAGCGTGGTAGGATACGCGGGAGCCGTCGTAGTCGTCTGGCTTTCCTGCCTGCGACTGATGATTCGCATTCCCAACCGGCGGGAATTGGCCAGACGCGTCGAAGTAGCGGAACCCAAGTTGCGCGAAAATCTCCTCTCCGCCGTAGAACTATCCGCCGACGATGCCCAGGAGACGCACGATTCCCCCGTCTTTCGCCGCCTGCTGCAAGACCGCGTCGGCCGTCAAATGGCCGGGATCGACGTTCGCTCATTGCTCCCGGCGAAATTGCTCGGCCGCTGGCTCGTGGCCGCCGCATTGATTCTGGCTGCGTGCATCGTTCTCGTGTCGGTCCCCGGATTCCCGTTCAGGCTGCTCTTGATGCGTGCCATGTTGCCCGGTGCGAACATTGACCGTGTCTCCCGCGTTCAAGTGACCATTCTCCAGCCCACTCCGCATTCCCTCACGGTGCCACGCGAGGAAACCGTCGCCGTCGTGGTCGAAGTTTTCCCGGACCACGTGGACGAAGTGACCCTCGAAGCCTACACCGAAACCGGCGGCGTCGCCCGCCAGCAGATGCGGGCCCGCGGCCCGTCGCAATTCGCCGCCAACCTCGGCGTGGGGACCGAACCGATCCACTACCGGATTCTGGCCGGCGACGCCGTGACCCGAAAGTACACCATCCGATCCAGCCCGCGTCCCGGCGTCACGGCATTCCATAAGACTTATCATTACCCCCAATACGCGGGTCTGGACGACCGTACGGTGACCGAACCCCATGGCGATCTGATCGCGTTGGAGGGCACCCGGGTCGGCCTCGTGCTGGAACTCGACCAGGAGGTCACCCAGGCGGAAATACGCCTTTCGCGCTCCGGTTCCGAAGAAACCGAGACCGTGGAGCTAATACCGGAAGGAGAACGGCGGTTCCGTGCCGCCATGCCGGTCACCGAGCCCGGCATCTACAGAGTCCATCTCGTCGCCCGCGGAACCGGCTTCGAAAACACCTTCAGTCCCAAGTACGAGGTCCGTCCCGAGCCCGACTTGATACCCCGCGTGGGATTCGTCGACCAGCAGGAGACGACCCTTCTGCTTCCTCCCAACGACGTCCTGTCACTCGAGGGTCTTGCCGAAGACAACCTGCCCCTCGTCCGGCTCGAACAACACGTATCCGTCAACGGCCAAGACTGGCAAAGAACCCCGCTGGAGATCGAAAACGCCCGACGCGTCACGGTGGCCTGGGATTGGGACCTCCTGGAGCTGAACCTCAAGTCCGGCGACCAAGTGACCACCAAACTCGCGGCAACCGATCGCAAAGGGAACACGGGCGAATCCATTCCCCTGCAAATCGTCGTCGCGTCGGCCGATTTCGATCCCCAGCGCCACGCCGTGATGGAACTGAAGGCCGAGTTGTACGACAAGCTCGCCGACCTGGCCGACACGATCGAAGCGCATCAAGCTTCCGCAAAGCTCCTAACCGAACGGCTCGCCGGGCGGAATCATCAGTCCGCGTCCGATGCCGCCGATCGAACCAGCCTTTCGGACCTGGCGGACAAGATTCGCGACGAATCCGACCGCATCTTCGAGCACATCGTCAAGATCCTCCCGAAGATGCCCCACGGCGCCGACGCCTACGAACTGGAACTCGTCGCGCGCGTGGTCGCACGGCTCCGGCATGAATACATGCGAGTCCCCGACACCTACTTGAACGCCGTCTCGCGCCCGGAAGACCCCAAACAAGCCGAAGAGGATCTCCAGCGCGTGCAAAAATCGTTCGACCAAACCGCCGAGGACGCCAGACGCCTTGAGCAAAGGTACCGAGATCTGACCACCCACAACGTCCTGGCCGCGGTCGCCCTCGATCTGGACGCCCTCCTCGAGCACCAACGCCAACTCCTGGCACCAGGCACGCCCCAGTCCTGGCAACGCCTCTTGCGACAAGAGACCGTGGCCGCCAACCAAATCCACGTCCTCGAACGGCTCATCCGGGACAACATGCCGCGGCTCACGTCCTCCACCCAGACGAACGTCCCGCGATATCTCGATTGGGCACGTACCGCCCGCGAACGCCTTGAAGCGGCCACCGAATCGGAAGAAAAACTCGATACGCTTCGCAAGACGGCCGCCGCCCTGTTGAGCGAACTGGAGGCACGACAGGACGCCGGTACGCTCGACAGCCGCCTGCCGGCGAGCATCGTCGACGCCCGAAAAGAGATGGACCAGCGCGCCGGCTCCCTTTTCACGCCCCTGGAACTGCTTGCCCGCTCGACCTTGGAAGTGGGCCGCTTCACCGCTCAAGCCGCCGAGTCGAACGACTCCACCGAAAGCAGCCGATTGCTGAAGTCGGCCCGGCGCGCGGCGTCCGAACTCGGTCAACTGCGCTTCCCCGGCGTGACGCGATTGAGGTCTCGAAAGACGCTGACCCAATCACGATCCGACTCCGATTCCCGTTACGCCGCCGATGCCGGCCTGACCGTGCGGGCCGTCAATGCCCTCTTCGACCGATACAAGAAAGAACCGCCCGACCGGTCGGACGTCCCCGAAATCCTGGCCCAAATCGCCCCCGCCTATCGGACCCTCGAGTCGGGCCACGAAGCGGTCCACCTTCGCGCCTGCCTGGATAATCTCCTCTCTCTCGAACGCTGGAATTCGCAAGACGTCGCTTCTCGCCTCGACCACCCGCGCCAGTGGGACGTCGTCCAGCACGGCCTGGAAAGCGTCTCTCGCAAGCTGGAAGAGGCCAAGTTTCCCAGCGAGATTACCTCCCGGATCGATAGCCTCCGCTCGTCGACACCGGTCCAAGACGCCTCGCGCAAGATTACGTCGCGAAGATACAAACGCGAGGCCCCGGTCGGCGCTGTGTATGAACTCCTCGAACTCAAGACCGAACTCGCCGCCGTCCTGAAGGACGTCGAGCCGATCATGGCCGAGGCCCGAGCCTTGATAGCCCAATACGTGCCGACCATTCCCGAAATGGCCCAGAGCGCGTCGAGCGAACTGGGGCGCCTTGAGGAAGAGACTACCGAGGCGGCCGATAGCCTGTCCGATTCAGACCCCGAGGAGAATTCGTCCCAGGTCGACCGATTGCAGGAAGAACAGCGGCAAATCGACGACCGGATCGAGGACCTGATCGACGCATTGGTGGAAGACGCCAACGTGCAGGATCTCCTCACCGAGGAAGGCCGCCAGCGTGCCCGCGACGCCGACGACAGCGTGGCCATGGTAGAGGAACCGGCCGCTCGCATGGAGCAGGCCATGGAGCAGGCCGCGGCAACCGACCGACCCGCGGACCAGGCCCGTGAGTTGGACCAGGCCGCCCAACAACAAGACCGGACGGCCCAGGCCCTCGACCGGATCGCCGAGCATTTTGAACGTCTGGAATCGGGCCAAGACTTGGCCGACACGCGAAATGCACTCCGCCAAGCGGAAAGGGAATTGGGAATCGCCCGGCAGATGGACCAGCGCTATGACGAGGCGCAACAACTCGGCCGGATGGCGGCCAAGAGCCTCGAAGAACTCCTCGCCGACCTCGAAGCCGAACTCCAACGGAACCCCGCCATGCAGGAGGGACTGTCGGAGATCTCGCGAGATGCCCTCCAACAGGCCAAGCACTCCCTCGAGGACTCGGCCGAACGAGAAGAAGCGATGCGGCGGACCATGGAACGCTCCGATCGAGAGTTTCAAGCCAAGAAGAAGCTCTTGGTACAGGAACTCCGCGACATCTCCGAGGAGGCTTCGTCTTTGGGGCGCAATCTGGTCGCCCGAGCCGACCACGCCGCGGCCAGCGGAGAAGTGCAGCCGGCCCGAAAGCCGCTGGGCGAGGCCCAGCAAGACCTGGGCGAAGCGGCTGCCAAATCGAGCAGCGTTGGAGACGACAACGTCCTGCACGATATCGTCGACGCGGCCCGCGATGCGTTGGGGAAACTCGAAAACGCCTCCGAACGCTTGTCGCAGTCAAAGGAACTGACCGCCAAGGCAAAAGACGAAGGCATCCACGACAACGAACAGCAACGGGCGGCCCGTCAGCACGATCTCGATACCGACCAGCAACGCTTCCGCGAGCAACGCGTCCGCGAAGCGCAGAGCACGACCCGCAGTCGTGCTCAGCACGAAAAACGAGCCGAACAGTACGTCAAGTCGGCCCGGAGTTCGCTGCAAAAGGCCGAAAGGCAAGTCGACCAGGCGCGGCAGGGCGTCGAGCGCGAACCCGAAAGCGAATCGGCCCGGCGGAACCTCGAACAAGCCAACGCCCAACAGAGTGAAGCTCAAGCCGACCTCGGCCGAGGCGAGCGCGAGTTGGAAGCGGCCAAACAAAGGACCGAGCGGGCCCAGCAGCTTGTGAAACGGCTCCAAGATACCAAAATCCAGCCGCTCGAAGCCGCCAACCCCGCCGCCGAATTGGCCAATCGCTACACGGAGGAGGCGGCCGACGTTACCGAAGAGCTTATCCAAAGGGCGAAGAAGCTGGCCGCCGAATCAGACTGGTACCCAGACCTCGACCCCGACCGGGACCAGTTGAACCAAGCGGCCGCCGGGCAAGAAAACATCGGTGAAGACGTCTCGCAAGCCGGAGAGGACGTGGCCCGGGCCGGTCGGCACGAGCGCCGACTCGGAAAACCGATCACCTCCGATCAACTCAGACGGGCCGCCGAAGAGATCGAAGAAGTCGCCCGGGATGAAGTCGCAGAATCAGGGCGGAAGCTGGACGACGCGGCGGCTCAAGATTCGCCGCCCGCGGCACGCCGCCCCGACGGCAATCAACAGATCCTGGACGCGCACGCCTCCGTGGAAGAAGCCAGGCAGGCCATTTCCGAACAAGCCGAGACACTCGGCAACATCCTCAATCCTCCGGCCGACCAAGCCGCCGCCGACCAGGCCCAAGCAAACACGGGACAGCCGCCACAAGCAGCCGACGCCGCGCCACAATCCGGCCGGCCCGACCCCGCCGAAGCCGCCCAAGGTCAACTGCTCGCCCGAACACTCGACGAAACAGACCGCGCCCTGGCTGCGGAACCCAGCAGCGCGCAGCCCGCCGGCCCGCCACAACCGGGTCTCCCCAGTCTGGCCCAAGCCGCCTCTGCCCAGGCCGCCGGTCTGACCCAACAACGCATGCAGCGTCGCATGACGGCGCGAAACCGCCCGTCCCTCGAAGCGGCCCTCGAATCGGCCCAAGGCGCGGAACTGACCGATCCCACCATGCCGGCCTTCACCGTGCTGCCGATCAACCGAAATGATGCGGAAGACTGGGGACAGCTTCGTGGCAAATCGGCCCAAGAACTGACCGAAGGCGCCCGCGAATCGGCCGCCGCGGAGTACCGCGAACGCGTTGAAACCTACTTCCGCGTCGTCGCCGAACGGGCTCGAAAGAAGAAATGACCCCCCATCCCCGTACACGCCCCGTGCAGCGATCCGTCTCGCTCCTGGTCCTGGGCGCCGTCGCCGTCCTCTGCGCGTCAACGTCGGCCCGGGCCGCGGATGACTCCACGGCCCAAGAACAGAGTACCACCCGGCAGATCGAGTCAACCTTCCAGAAAGACCGCACCGACGTCGCGCTCGAGAAGGCGATCGCCTACCTCATCAGCCAGCAACGAGACGACGGAGCCGTCTGCGACAAGCAGAACGACACGGCCATGACGTCGCTGGCCATCATGGCCATGGCCGGCGTCGGCATCCAACCGGCCGACCCCACCCCCGAAGGCCGGGCAATGCAAAACGCCCTGGCCTTCGTCCTCCGCGACGATCGCCAAAACTCCCAAGGATACTTCGGCCAGAGAGACGGCTCGCGAATGTACGGGCACGGCATCACCACGCTGATGCTCACCGAAATGCTCGGAATGGGCGTGGACCAGAAGCAGGATCGCCTCATCTACGAGCGTTGCCAGAAGGCTATCGACCTGATCCTCAGCTCCCAGAAGCATCCCAAGTCGCACCAGTACCGTGGCGGCTGGCGCTATTCGCCCGACTCGTCCGATGCCGATCTCTCCGCCACCGTCTGGCAATTGATGGCCCTGCGATCGGCCAAGAACGACGGGCTCGAAGTGCCGGCCGCCGCAATCCACCAGGCGGTCGAGTATCTACAACGTTCCTACGCCTCGACGCTCGACCGAAACGGCATGCCCGACAACCGAGCCAGCGGTTTCTGCTACACGCCCGGCCAGAATCACCCCACCTACACCATGACGGCGGCCGGGCTCCTGGCCATGCAAGTCTGTGGCGAATACGAATCCCCCCTGGTTGCCGGAGCGGCCGACTGGCTCCTCGAGCACCCGCCCAAGTGGAAGGAACGCTTCTTCTTCTACGGCACCTACTACTACGCCCAAGGCATGTATCAGCGAGGCGGCGAGCACGCTGAAACCGCCCGGACGCTCGTCCAGGACGTTCTCCTCGAAAAGCAAGCCGGCGACGGCTCCTGGCTCGCCGACAACAGCTCCGAATCCCGCGTAGGCCGAGTCTACGCCACCTCAATGGCCGTCCTCAGCCTCTCGGTCAAGTACCATTATCTGCCAATTTATCAGAAGTGACGTCTCTAGCGATGTTGCACCTCGGACCGGCTCCAGGCGTGGACGGTCTCCCGACCCGCCCACGCGTCAGTCAATCTCACTAATTTGTACGTCATACCAATTCCGGTTAAGAACAGCGCGCATTCTATTGCGCTATCCGCCCCGGTCGAAGATTACCGTGATCCGACGCCCCGGCGGCACCAGACGCTTCACGTCTTCCAGGATCGGCTCCAGCACTTGCGTCAACTTGGCGTTCATTTCGCTGGTCACCACCAGCAGCGGCTCCCCTCCCGCGTCGTGCACCCAGGTGTCGGTCGCTGCTAGGGTGATCACCTGACGCTGGGCCTTTGTCGCCTTGGAAAGCTGGCATTGGCCGTGGTATTCCCGCACGTGTCCGTCGACGTACGAA
>DATKZH010000062.1:0-20304 GCA_035528065.1 Thermoguttaceae bacterium
CAGGTCCACGCCTACGCGACGGCCGGCGGCAACGACCTGGCCAGGCTGTACGACTCGGCCGGCGACGACGTCTTCACGGCCACGCCCGATGACGCCGCGCTCTACGGCGACGGGTTCTACAACCGGGCCGTGGCGTTCCGCTACGCCTTTGGCTACTCGACGGCCGGCGGCACCGATGTGGCCATGCTGTACGACTCGGCCGGTGACGACCGACTTGTGGCCACGCCCGACTACGCCAAGCTCTACGGCAGCGGGTTCTACAATCGCGCCACAGCGTTTCGTAACGTCTGTGCCTACGCGACGGCAGGCGGCAACGACCTGGCCAGGCTGTACGACTCGGCCGGCGACGACGTGTTCGTGGGCACGCCCGACGAGGGCAAGCTGTATGGCACCGGGTTCTACAATCGGGCCGTGGCGTTCCGCTACGTCGAGGCCTACGCGACGGCCGGCGGCAGCGATCTGGCCAAGCTGTACGACTCGGCCGGAGACGACCGGTTTGTGGCCACGCCCGACTACGCCAAAACCTGGGGCAACGGATTCTATCACCGCGCCGTCTCGTTCGAGCGTGTCGAAGCCTACGCCAGTGCGGGCGGATATGACCGAGCCTACCTATGCGACTCGGCGGGCGACGACCACCTGGAAGCATCCGGCCATACGGCCGCTCTGTTCACCGCCCACCTGAGCGTCTGGGCGAATGACTTCGCTCGGGTCTCGGCGACCTCATCGCAAGGCGGGGCCGACACCAAGCACGTCGAATCGATCGACTTCGTGCTGGAGACCGAAGGCCTCTGGACCGACGTTTGAGCCGCGTGCGGTTGCGGGCCAATGCGGACGAGCCCGCGGCACTCGATATGCGTCGCACCAGGCACGCGCCGTCGGCTCATTCCCAGCTTCCGAAAGGTGTCCCAAGCCGTGTCGCTCTGACGGGCAGCCCGACCGCCGCCCGAATCAAGCGCGGCGACGCAACGTCAAATGCCGCAACAGTTTACAGCGACGCGTCGCAGGAGCGAATCCCGAGGACGAGCCGGAAGGCGATTTCGCTTCAGGCGCGTGCCTCTCCCGCGTGTGACAGGTTTCGTCCGTCGTGGCCCGGTTGAACCGGGCCCTGCCGGGACATCGACGGGATGGACCTCGCGCGGCATGATCGCATCAACGCAGTCCCCGCGAGCCGGCACGTGCTTGCACGTTCGCCGGCAGCGGCCCACCCGCAACTGACCAGACGTTCCAAAGCGGTGCCCGTTACGGTAGGATGAAGTGAAACGGTCCGAGCCCTTCGACGTCGTCGGGTCCGGGGCACTCCTGAGAGGATGCAGGCAGCGGCCTATGAACCGCTCAGATCTTGATCAACCGGTTTGCGCGGTGGATACCACCAGCCGTTGGCATGACGTGGCCGACCGGGTGCTGGAAGGGCAGCGTTTGACGAGCGAGGAGGGCGTGGCGATCCTGCGGTCGCCCGACAACGAACTGCTCGAACTGTTGGCTGCCGCCTATCGCGTGCGCCATCGCTGGTTCGGCAATCGGGTCCACCTGAACTTCCTGATCAACGCCAAGAGCGGCCGGTGCGGCGAAGACTGCGGCTACTGCTCCCAGTCGCGGGTCTCACGGGCCGACGTCCCGGAATACGACCTCGTCGACGCGGAACGGATCCTCGATGGCGCCCGGGTCGCTGCCCAACGCAGGGCCCGGACCTACTGCATCGTCGTCTCCGGGCGAGGGCCTTCGGATCGGGAGATCGACACGATCGTCGCGGTCGTGCCGCGAATGCGCGATGAGCACCACCTGAAGATCTGCGTCTCGGCGGGCCTGTTGACGCTCAACCAGGCTCAGCGGCTGAAGGCGTGTGGCGTCGATCGGATCAATCATAACCTGAACACCAGCGAACGCTTCTACCCGAGAATCTGCACGACCCACACGTATCAGGAGCGTTTGGCCACGCTTCGCGTCGTGCGGGAGGCCGGCCTGGAGATCTGCTCCGGCGGGATCGTCGGCATGGGCGAAGCGGACGTGGACGTGGCCGAATTGGCCCTGCGGCTGGGCAAGTTGGGCGTCGAGGCGGTTCCCGTCAACTTCCTGATACCGATCGTTGGCACGGCACTCGAGCACGCGCCCAACCTGAATCCTCGCTACTGTCTTAAGGTGCTCGCCCTGTTTCGCCTGGCGAACCCGAAATGCGAGCTCCGCATCGCGGCGGGGCGCGAGATTCACCTGGGCAGCTTGCAGCCGCTGGGGCTCTATCCGGCCAATTCGATCTTCGTCGGCGACTATCTAACCACCAAGGGGCAGCCGCCGGAAGAGGACTACCGTATGATCGAAGCCCTGGGCTTTGAGGCCGTGCCCGGGGGCTTCGGGTAGAAGTCGGTGCACCGGTGCGGCCCACAGACACCCTAAGAACACGTCGTACGTTCCATCGATGGCTGAAGCGGAACGATCGGAGATCGCCGATTTGATTCGGCGTGCCCAGCAGGGGGACGCGGAGAGCCGCGAACGGCTGTTCGCGATGTTGCGCAGTTACCTCGGGTTCGCCGCACGGGCGCAGTTGGAGAGCTGGCTGAAAGTGAAGGTCGACGCCTCGGATCTCGTGCAGCAGACGTTGCTCGAGGCCCATCGCGACTTCGACCGTTTCCAGGGCGGGTCGGAAGGCCAGCTACTGGCTTGGCTGCGGAAGATCCTCCTGCACAACACAGCCGACTTCGTGCGACACTACCGTGGCACGGCCAAGCGGCAGGTCCGCCGAGAGGTCCGGTTTGGAAACCCGGCCGCGAGCGGTCCGCTGATCGGGGCCCCCGAGCCGGCCGCACCGGGGGCCACTCCGAGCCAGGAGTTCCTCCGCCGGGACAACGAGCTCCGCTTGGTGGATGCCCTGGAGAAGCTGTCGCCCGACTACCAGGAAGTCATCCTCCTGCGGAACCTCCAACGGCTTCCGTTCAGCGAAGTGGCGGAACAGATGGGTCGCTCTCGGCCCGCAGTCCAGATGTTGTGGAAGCGGGCGATCGATAAGCTCCGGGACATCATGGAGGACGAGCTGTGAGCGACGCCCTGCCGGAGAGCGAACGGGAGCTTGAGCGGCTGGACGAGTACCTTCGGCAACTCCAGGCCGGCGAACGCCCGAATCGCGACGAGCTGCTGCGAGAGCACCCCAAACTCGCCCGAGTGCTGGATTGCCTGGACGGGTTGGACGGCATTGCCTCGGACTTGCTGGACGGCGTCACGCGGCCTGCCCATGAAGAGACTCCCAAGCTCGACGCAACGGTCACGTTATCTTCGTCGGTTATCCAGATGCCCAGTGATTTCGGCTCGTACGAGCTGTTGGAGGAGATTGGCCGGGGGGGGATGGGCGTCGTCTACCGGGCTCGCCAGAAGGGCCTCGACCGGACGGTGGCCGTCAAGATGATCCTTGCCGGCCACTTGGCATCGCCCGAGCACGTCCGCCGCTTCCGGGCCGAGGCCAAAGCGGCTGCCGGGCTTCGCCATGCGAACATCGTCGAGATTTACGAGGTGGGACATCTCCAGGGCCGGCACTTTTTCGCCATGGAGTACGTCGATGGCATCAGTCTGGCCCAGCGGATCGCTCGAGGACCGGTCGACCTGGAGACGGCCGTCCGCCTCGTCGCCGAGGTCGCCCGAGCCGTTGACCATCTGCACCGCCAAGGGATCGTGCACCGCGACCTGAAGCCATCGAACATCCTGCTCGATGCCCAAGACAAGCCTTACGTGACCGATTTTGGCCTGGCCAAGGTGTTTGCCGCGGGGGCGGAGGCGACGACGACCGGGGCGATCCTCGGCACGGCCAGCTACATGGCCCCGGAGCAAGCGTCCGGGCACAGTGGCGACGCGACGCACGCGAGCGACGTCTACAGCCTCGGGGCCATCTTGTACGAGCTGTTGACCGGCCGGCCGCCGTTTCGCGATGAGAATCCCATGGAGACTCTGATCCAGGTTCTCACCCGTGAACCGGTCTTGCCCCGCCAACTGAACCGGAACGTCCCGCGGCCCCTGGAGATGATTTGCCTGAAGTGCCTGTCGAAATCGCCGGACGACCGCTACGCATCCGCCGCCGCCTTGGCCGACGATCTGGAGCACTTTCTCAAAGGCGAGACCCTGACCGCCCGGCTGCCCAACCTGTTACAGCGGATCCTCATGTGGAGCCGACGGGAGCCCGCGCTGGCGGCTCGACTCGCCGTGCTCGGACTCTTCTTCGTCGTGCACGTGGCCAACCACGCCCTTGGCCCTCCGCTGCCCCCCGGGTTCTATGAGAAGATGCTGATCATCTTGGGCGTTTGGGCGGCGACCGCGGTGGGCTTCCAGCAACTCCTTAAGGTCCCCCGTTGGTCACTGCCGGCCTGTTTCATTTGGGGAGCGCTCGACTCGGCGCTATTGTTCACCGTCTTGTTCCTGGCCAACGGGGTGGCCAGTTCGCTGATCGTGGGATATCCGCTTCTAATCGTGGCTTCAGGGCTGTGGTTCCGGGTTCGATTCGTCTGGTTCATGGGCGGGCTGTCACTGGCCTCGTACGGCGCCCACGTGCTCGATTTCTATCTCCGCCGGGTTCAGGACCCGAACGACCTGGGGGGCGTGCTCGACCTCCGCTGGGACCGGCACGTCATCTTCGCCGTGGCACTGTTGGGCATTTCCGGGGGCGTGGCCTACCTGGTGCATCGCGTCCGAGTGCTCAGCAGCTACTACGGCCAGAAGCCGTAGGCGGGCCCCACCCGGCCGACTGTCGCCGCTCAATCTCGCCGCAGAACCCTTCTTTTGTGCATCTTCTCCAGTATTCCCTGCATTCCCAGGCACCATCGACCGGAATCACCCGGAGATCTTGAGAGGTCGACTAAACCCGCAAAACCGTTCTGACCGATACCAGACGACGGAATCTCCTAACTGCTCAGAAGGTACGCGCAGGGAATCTGTCATGCGTCGGACACTCATCGTCTTTGCTGGTTTGGCCCTGGCCGGGACTTGGTTTTCCGCTACCGTGGTGGCGGACGGCGGGGCGACGCATCCCAGCGGCACAACGCTCGTGGACCGCCTGGATGAGTTCGGGCGCAAGCTGTTCGAAGGCGTGCTTCCGATCGAGCGGAGGCCGCAGCCGCAAACGTCGAATCCCCGCGTAGTGCCTCGGCAGTTCAGCACGGGTCGCGTGGCGAGCCCGTCCAGTGACCTACGCGCGGGAAGTGCGGTCGGCCCCCCCACACAGCACGCCGGCTCGAATCCTACGGAGGCGGGGAAGGCAACCCCGGCGGATGACACGGCAAAACCATCGGCCAGCTCCCCTGTTTCGCGTTCTGAGACCAGGCCGACGGCCGAGTCAGCGCGGCAAGTGGCGACGTCCGCCGGTTCCCGCGGCGCGGCGGAGCCTGCGAGCCCGGTCAGCTCGGCAGCTTCGGCGGAGTCGAGCGCGGCTCGGTTGCACCAGCGGCTGAAGCACTTCGGCGAGTCGGCCTTCCCCGAAATCACGCCGCCCGCCTCTGGCGGGAAGGCCGTATCGACCGTGACGCCGCCGCAGGCGAAACCGGCTTCGCCCGCGGCAACGCACGCTCCCGTGAGCCCAACGCCCTCGTTCGATACCGAGCCCCCGGCGATCGCTCGGCGGATTCTGCCGGGGCGCCGCCTCGACAGTCGGCCGACGGTCAGCCATCCAATCTCGGCCCCGACTGCCGACGAGCCGTCGGATCTCACGCCGACCCTCGCCGGCACGCTTCCCGACGAAGAGGCCGAGGCAAGCCAGCCGGATGCCGAGCTTGCGGCTCAGGGCCAGTCCGTGTTGAGCGGCCCCGATGCCGACGATTCGCCGGTCGACGAGCCCGACGCCGGCCGTGAGAGTCCCGTGGTCTCGGCGTCGCCCCAGGCGAAGACCCCAAGTCGATCCGTCGAGCCGCGAGAGACGGACACCCTCCTTTTCAGTCGTCAGAGCCCGATCCTGGACGTCAAGACGATCGGGCCGCGACGGATCACGGTGGGGAAGCCGTCGACCTACGAGGTGACCATTGGCAATTCCAGTCAAGTCGCGGCCGACCAACTGGTCGTGATGATCGACCTTCCCCAGTGGACCGAGGTGTTGGAGACCGAGGTCAGCAAGGGCGAGGTCACTTCGCCGCCACCCGGCGCAGGGGACGCCGGATTCCGGTGGGCACTCGGCCGGCTGGACGGGGCGGCAGAGGAGAAGCTGACCCTTCGCATCCTGCCCCGCCAGAGCCAGCCCTTTAACCTGGCTGTCCAATGGGACTACACGCCGATTGGCTCCCAGGCGATGATCGAGGTCCAGGAGCCGAAACTGGAGATGCGGTTGGACGGGCCGCGCGAAGTGCTTTGCGGTCAGAGCGAGGTCTACCGACTCCAGATCGCCAACTCCGGGACCGGCGACGCGGAAAACGTAGAGATCTCCCTGGTGCCGATCGGCACGGGTGAGAACGTTCCCGCGACACACAAGCTCGGCACGGTGAAGGCCGGCGAGGAGAAAACCATCGAGGTGGAGTTGACTGCCCGACAGTCCGGGACCCTGACCATCCAGGTCGACGCCCGCGCCGACGCGGGTGTGGAGGCCAATCTGACCGAGAAGGTCGCCGTCTATCGGCCCGCCCTCCAAATCGATCTCCAGGCGCCGGAGCTCCAATACGTGGGGACCGACGTCGCCTACCAGATTCGCGTGAGCAACCCGGGCACGGCCCCGGCCAAGAACGTGGCCGTAACGGCGACGATTCCACCGGGAGTGAAGTACGTCTCCTCGACCGGCGGTGGCAAGGTCTCGCCGGACCAGAAAGGCGTGACCTGGACCCTCGAGCGTCTCGACGTCGGGGCGGACAAGACGTTTGCGGTGACGTGCAACCTGGCCCAGGCGGGCTCGAGCCGATTCGAGGCCGCCGCCTCCGCGGCCGGCGACCTGACGGCTTCCGGCGACGTCGCCGTCAAGGTGGAAGCCATCGCCGATCTGGCGCTGGACGTCACCGATCCGTCCGGACCGGTCCCGATTGGCACGGAGGCCACGTACCAGGTGCGGGTCCAGAACCGCGGCACCAAGGGCGCTCCGGAAGTGGAGGTGGTGGCCTACTTCTCCGACGGCGTCGAGCCGACGGCAGTGAAAGGCGGCCGACATCAGACCGCTCCGGGCCAAGTGCTGTTCGACAAGATCCCCTCGCTTGCCGCCGGCCAGGACGTCACGTTCCAGATCAAGGCCAAGGCCGGGACGCCCGGAAACCACGTCTGCCGGGTCGAAGTCTACTGCAAGCCGCTAGGGACCCGGCTGGTCAGCGAGGAGACGACCTACTTTTACGGCAACGCCGGCACGGCGCACGACGGGCCGAGCCCGCGAGCCGCTCAGGACGACTCCGCCGGCACGGAGGAAGCGATCCGGACCGCCGAACAGCGACCTGCTCCTGCGTCGCCGAAGAACCAGTAGCCGAAGCGACCACGGCGGCGAAGACGCCCCAACCTTCCTGCGCCGCACGCGACGTTCTTTGGGACCGTCTCACGCCCTTCGTCCGGCGAACCAGCCGAATGCGAATCCCACCAAGGCCGCACCCACGCCCACCGCGGCGAAGAACGGCATGTCGCTGAACCCGTAGTTCACCAGCTCGCCGAGCACGGCGGCCGTGAGCAAGAACAGCCCCAAGGCCATCAGGACCACGGCCACGGTCAATCGTCGGATCCGCCTTTCCAGCGCCCCGAGGATCTCGCGATCCTCTCGCTGCCGGTTGCGATCGGGGTCGTTCATGGCATCCCTCCGTCATCCTGCCCCATCGTTCGCGGCAACCAGCCGAGTCTGGCCCGGATAGCGATCCAGCAGGGCGCCACGATTGGTCCAGGCTCCATCCGCTTCGGCATCGTCGCGCGGCTCACTTCGGTTGCGACTTGAGCGGCCGCAGCCACACGTTCCGGTACGCCACCGGACCGTGGTCGCCCTGCAACATCAACGGGCCCGTGGGCTTCTCGTCCTGGAACGCGGCGGCCCGGGTTGGGCCGGTCACTTCGACGTTTTCGTGGACCAACGTCCCATTGTGCACGACCTTGACGAATTTCGCGTTGGCGATCTTCTTCCCCTTGGCGTCGAAACGGGGGGCCCGAAAGATGCAGTCGAAGCTCTGCCACTGGCCCGGCGGGCGGCTCGCGTTGACGCGGGGCGGATGGCCCTCGAACCCACGCCCGTCCTCCCATCGCTGATAGATCCCGCCGCAATCCCCATACTTGGGGTGCTCCACGCCCCAACTGTCGAGGATCTGCACCTCGTATCGGCCCTGGAAGTAGACCCCCGAGTTGGAGCCCTTGGGAACCATAAACTCGATGTGGGCCTCCACGTCGCCGTGCTGGTGCTTGCTCAGCAGGTTGCACGTGCGGCCGGCGGGGCCGTTGACGGCCACGTTTGCCCCCGGAGGGGTGACGAACCGGCGATCATCGGCCGGGTCCAGCTTCACTTCGCCGACGATCTTCCACTCGCCCGTCTCTCCCGAAAAGGCTGACAGATCCTTGCCGATCAAAGTAGCCTTTTCGCGCTCCCCGGCCCAACACGTCGCCGCCAGAGACGCGCAGGCCAGCATGAAGGCGGCCACGAACTTGGCACGTTGCGGGGGGTGCTTCAGCATGGTCAAACGCTCCTTTTGTGCAATCAACGGGCATCTGAATGGGCCAACGACGTTCCCGCAAGTCCGTGGTGCGCGGACTTACAGAATAGACCCGAGGGCCCCCGATCGCAATATCTGTCGCGACGCGGTGGTCGCACTCAGGGGTGCGTGACGCTCCCCGCTCCACTAGCCCCCCAGTCCCTCTGTTTCGCCTATCTTTACCTCACGGCCCTCATATTGTACCGCCCAACCGAAGAACCGCCGTAGAACGATTCATCAATCGGGGCTAAACTACGCGGCCCTATGTCTACTACCCAACTTCTGGCACGGGGCAGATCGCCAAGTTGGACCCTTAGCAGCAGGGAGGGGTCTCATGTCGAACTGGCCCTTTCGGTTCGTTCACGCCGCGGATTTCCATCTTGAGCGGCCGCCATTTGGGGTGACGGAGGTTCCCGATCACCTCCGGGACCTGTTCATCGAGGCCGTCTACCTGGCGGCCGAACGGGTCTTTGAAACCGCGGTGTCGCAGGAGGCGGATTTTCTCGTCCTCGCGGGCGACCTTCTGGACCCGAGGTGGACCGGCCCCCGAGGGCTGCTCTTTCTGGCTGAGCAGTTTCGCCGGCTTGCTGAGCGGGAAATCGCGGTCTATTGGGCTGGCGGACGCGTCGACCCCCCCGACGCCTGGCCCTCGGCCGTCCGTTTGCCCGACTGTGTCCACGTCTTCCCCCGGGACCGGCCGCAGGAGCACGTTCACCACCGCGACGGGACGCCGCTGGCACGGGTAATGGGGGTCAGTCGCGCGCCGAACCGCGGGATCCGCGTGTCTGAGTTCGATCCCGACCCCGGCGGCCTGTTCTCCATTGCCGTCGTGCACGGCTCCCTTGACGCCGAGTCGCTCAGCGCCCGGGGAATCGACTACTGGGCATTGGGAGGTAGGCACGGACGACACACCCTATTCAGCTCGCCTCACGTGGGCCACTATCCCGGCAGCCCGCAAGGCCGCCATCCCGAAGAGTGCGGTCCGCACGGTTGCACGCTGGTCCAGGTCGACGCTGAGCGAACGGCGCGGACCACGCTGGCGCCGACCGACGTGATGCGGTGGCAAAGCGAGCGGATCGCCGTCGAAGAGGCCACCACCCGCGACCATCTGGAAAGGCTCTTGCACGAGCGGATGCAGAGACTGGTGGAGACCGCGCCCGGGATGGACCTGCTGGTCTCTTGGACGATTGTGGGCGACGGACCGCTCGTGGCCGAGCTGCGGGAGGGCCCGCTTGCCGGCCAGGTGCTCCAGATGCTCCGCAGCGAGTACGGCTTCGGGCCGCCGGCGGCGTGGAGTCTCTCGCTTACGGCGGAGCCGACGGCGATGCTGCCGCCGGAGTGGTACGAGCAGCAGACGATCCGGGGGGACTTCCTCCGCGACCTCCGTCACTACCAGATGGACCCGACCGAATCACTCGAGTTGCCGTCGTACCTGGCCGAGGAGCAAGTGGCCGGCACGTTGGGCGCGGCCGCCGATCTTTCGGACCACGTCACCCGGGAACGCGTGTTGCGCGAGGCGGCCGTGTTGGGCGTCGACCTGTTAAGCGGGGAGGAACCCGAGCCGTGAAAATCACAGGACTGGAAGTCGACGGCTTTGGCGTCTGGAGCGGACTGAAGCTGGATCCTCTCTCCGAGGGGCTGAACGTCTTCTTCGGGCCGAACGAGGCCGGCAAGACCACGCTGATGCAGTTTGTCCGGTCGGTGCTCTACGGTTTTACGCCGGAGCGCCGCCGCTATCTGCCTCCGCTCCACGGAGGACGGCCCGGTGGGGCGGTGCGCGTGGTCGGACCGAATGGCCGCTTCCTGGTCAGCCGATACCCGAGCGAAGAAGACCCCGACGCGGCCGACGAGGTCTCGCTCTCAGCCCCCGACGGGACCCGGCAGGGCGGTCACCTCCTCAAAGTCCTGCTTGCAAACATCGACGAAGCGATCTTCAACAACGTGTTCGCCGTGGGACTCGACGAGTTGCAGGAGCTCGGCACCCTCGACGATACCGAAGCCGCCTCGTTGCTCTACAGCCTCAGCGCCGGGCTCGACCGGGTCGCGCTGGTCGACGTGCTCCGGGAACTGGAGAGGTCGCGGAACCGTCTTCTCGGCGCCGACGGCCAGCCGTGTCAGGTCACGCAGCTTCTGGCCGAGCGAGAGAAACTCCGTGCCGAGATCGGCCAACTGGACGAGCTCACGCACCGCTACTTGCGCCTGGCCGCCGAGCGCGAGCAGCTCGAACAGCAGACAACGCGCCTGGAGGAAGAGGCCAACCAGCTCCGGTATGATGCCCGCGTCATCGAAATCGCGGCGGTCATCGGGGATCGCTGGGAGCGTCGGAAAAAGTTGGACGACCAGCTACGTGCCTTGGGGCCCGTCGAGACGTTGCCGGAGGGGGCCGTCGAGCAGCTCGATGCCCTCAATGCCGCGCTCGCCAAGGGCGCGGCCCGGATGAGCCAGCTCCGGGAGGCGTGGGGCCGACTCCGCGCCGAGGCGGCCGAGCTCGAGACCAACAAGGCCCTCTGGCGACTCGCACCACGGATCGAAGCCCTCGCCGAGCAGGCGTCCTGGATCAGCACCCTTCAGAGTCGGACCTCGGAGCTGGAAACCGAGATCACCGACCTGGAGGCCCAGTTGTCGGCCGAACACGGGCGGCTCGGACTCGGCAAGATTTCGGGCAGCCACGAGATCCCATCCCTCCCGTCGCATTCGCTGCGCGTGCTGCGCGGGCCGGCTCGCGAGCTCCGCCAGTGCCGCCGGCAACTCCAGGAAGCAGAAGCGCAGGTCGCCACCGCGAGCCAGACCGCCCGGTCGCTGGTCGATCAGATCGACGCCGCCTTGTCGGCACGGGACGAAACCGACTTGGCCGAGGCGATGGACCGTGTCGGAGGCCTGGTCGCGCAACTTCGCCGCCGCGTTCAGCTCGACCAGCGACTCGACCAGATGGACCGCCACCAGGTCGAATTGGAGGAGGAAAGCCGCGACCTGCTCCAACGTCAGGTGCTGCCGGCCGGGCTGCTGATGGCGTTGGGGGGCGTGTTCGTCGTCAGCGTGATGATGATCCTGGCCGGACTGGCGGGGGCCGTCGTCTCGCAGTCGATCGTCGGCTCGTTCGCCTGGCCGCTTGCCCTGTTGGGACTCGCCGGGCTCGGGGCCGCGGTGGCCACGAAGTTCATCCTGGAGCGGTCCAACGCCCGGCGGCTCGAAGGTTGTCATAAGCAGATCAGGATGCTCCAGCTTCAGACCAAAGAGGCCAGGCAAGAGCGCCGGACGCTGGACGCGCAGCTTTCGATCAGCGATGCCTCGGTGGCGGGCCGGCTTGGGTCGGCGGAAGAGGATCTGGCCCAGCTCGAGGATCTCGTGCCGCTCGACGCCCGCCGCAAAGCGGCCGAGCAGGAGGCCGAGGCGGCGGAAGGTCGCGCCCGGCAAGTCCAGGGCGAGTTGGACGCGGCCCGGCGTCGCTGGCAACAGGCGCTCCACACGCTCGGCCTCCCCACGCGACTCTCCCCCAAGCAGGTCCGCGACCTGGCGATCGGCGCCAGTCAGATTGGCGAGCTCCAGCGACGGCTGGAGGGTCGCTACGAGGAATACGAGGCGCGTCGCCGCGAGCTGGAAGCGCTCGCGGATCGAATCGCCCAACTGGCGTCTGAGGCGAATCTGCCCGTCCAGAGCAACAACCCGGTTGAACAGGTCCAAACGCTGGCCCAACGGTTGAGCGAAGAGGAGGGCCGGCTCAAGCGTCGCGAGGCACTGCGGGCTCGCGCCCGGCAGCTCCGCCACAAGAAGGCCAAGTACGAGCGGGCCATCCGCCGCCTCAAGTACCGCCGAGGGGAGATCTTCCGCCAAGCCGGCACCCACGACGAGCACGCGTTTCGTGAGCGTGCCGCGGAGGTCGCCCGGGCCGAAGCGCTTCGTCGCCAGCGGGACTCGCTGAAGCGAGAAATCGACGCCGCCATCGCCGGGCACTGCCCGGAAGAAGCCATCGCCGAACAGCTCGAAGGCGATCGCGCCCAGCATCTCGATGGGCGTTACGAGCAGTTGGAGAAGCGGCTCCGGGCCGCCGAAGCGAAGCTCCAGGAACGCTTCGAACGCCGCGGGACGCTCAACGAGCAGTTGAGGGCTTTGGCCGAGGACCATCGGCCGGCCGCCAAGCAGTTCGAGCTGTCCCTGGTGGAACAACGCCTGGCCGAGGCAATCCATCGTTGGCGGGTGCTGGCCGTCACGAGCCGAATCCTCAGATCCATCCGCACCAGCTACGAGCAAGAGCGTCAGCCGGAGACGCTTCAGGAGGCATCAGGGTACCTCGAGCGCCTTACGGAGGGTCGCTACGTTCGCGTCTGGACCCCCTTGGATCAGGACGTCCTGCTCGTCGACGACGCTCAGGGCAAGCCGCTTCCCATCGAGGTGCTCTCCCGAGGGGTCCGGGAGCAACTGTTCCTCGCCCTCCGCCTGGCGTTGGCAAGCTCCTTTGCACGCCGCGGCGCCCGCTTGCCCCTGGTGTTGGACGACGTGCTGGTGAACTTCGACGGCCCTCGGGCGAAGGCCGCCGTGACCGTATTGCGTGATTTCGCCGAGGCGGGGCACCAGGTCCTCGTCTTCACCTGTCACGAGCACATCCTGAAGCTGTTCCGGTCCGCTCGGGTGCAGGTCAACGAGCTTCCCGACAGCAGCGGACTAGGCGTCTCCGTCGCCGGTTCTCGGAAGCCCACCAGAAAACGCCGCAAGCCGAAGCCGGCGCCGGCGCCGGAACCGCCGGAGCTGCCGCACAAATTGGTTGCCCAGTCGAACGGCCGGGACCGGAGCGACGAGTCGGCTCAGGAGCCGGCGGGAGATCGCCCCGTGGTGATTTCCGCCGACCGGAGCACGGTGGAAGAGCTCAAGCCGGCCGCCCGGCCCGACCCGGTGCAGTACAACCTCGCTGCATGGGAAGCGGAAGAGATCGAGGGGCCTGAAAAGCCGGCCGCCGAAGAAGTCGAACCAGGCGAAGAGGCCGAACGCGAAGAATATGCCCCCTCCCGGGGCTACTACGACGACCAAGGCAGCTACGACGATCACGGGGTGGAGATCGTCAACCACTTCGCCGCCGGCGACGAGGACGAAGAAGACGACCAAGAAGAAGCGGAGGAGGACGACTACGAGGACGAAGAGGTGTACGACGAGGAGGAGGACGACGACCACGAGGAAGGAGAAGACGACGGGCCGTACGACGACGAGGACGACGACGAGGACGACGACGAGGACGACGACGAGGACGAACTGGAAGACGACGAAGAGGAAGACGAGTACGAGGACGATTACGACGATCGCGGCGAAGCGGAAGCCGCCTAGCCGGCATCATCCACGGAGTTGCCCTCGACCATTGTCTCGTCCGAGTCCACCGGTAGTCCGCCCGCCTCGATCACCCGGGCGAGCAGCGCCTGATACTGCCGCCGATAATCCCACGCGACCCAGCCGACGTAGAACATCCCGCCCAGCGAGCCGAACATGCCTGCCAGCGCCATGCTCAAAGGCAGCCACGGTTTGCGGGGCTCCGCCTCCTCCGACCCACCTTCCTTCTGCGCCGTGCCCTCCTCCTTTTGCTTCTCTTGCTTATCCAAGGGATCGGGTCCCGTCGTTGGCTGATTGACGAACGCGGCCGCTCTCTCGCCGAGGTCCGGCAGCGGTTTCGTGTCCACGGCAGGCATCAGGGTTGCCGGGATCTCGGAGGCCCCGACGTAGGACGGACTCCCGCCGGACATCGCCGGCTGGGCACTCATGACCGGCGAGGGAAGCGGCGGCACGAATTCCGTGGGAGAGGGCAGCCGGACTTCGTGCGACGGGGGCGCCTCCGGCTCGGGCAGCTCCCCCACCCGCGGCAGCTTCTCCGTGCCCACGGTGATCCGGTAGCTTCGCACGCCCCGCAAGTTGGGCGGAATGTCGCTCTCGAACTGCTCCCCGTTCTTGAGCATCTCGAGCATCTGGGGCTCGATCTGGATGATGTACTCCATGCCGCCGTCCGGCAACGGCTGCCAACCCACGTCGACCCCCAACGCCGCCGTCACCAAGCAGAACGCCGCGCCGTACATAGGGTCGCCTCCTGAAGTCCGAGTAGTGAGGGGGTGACGGGGTGACAAGGTGACGGGGTGACAAGCGCCGTCAACTCTCAGCTTGTCACTCCCTCACCCCCTCACCTTGTCGCCCCGTCACCCGGTCACCTCCTCACCCCTTCACCTTGTCACCCCGTCACCCCGTCACCCGGTCACCTCCTCACCCCGTCACCCCGTCACCTTGTCACCTCCCCACGCGGGCCCTGCCACGCCTGTGCATCGTAGCGTTGGGGCCGGTGCCGGGTAAAGACGATTGCCCGCTCCCATTCGGACCATTGCCTTGAACGTACCCAGGCACGCAGCCACAATGGGGTATGGTTCCCAACTTACGCTCCCCCACGCGTGGGGCCCCGCCTCGGAGTCCGTCCGTGAGCCCGGAACGCCCAGCCTACAAGAAGTGGCTCCTCAGGGCCCTCAAGCTGCTGATCGTGGTGCTGGTCGTCTGGGCGGTCCGCCGCACGCTGTACGACGCGTGGAGCCAGCTCGAGGAGCACCGGTGGCAGCTTCAAGTCGGCTGGCTGCTGGTCTCCGGCCTCCTCTACTTGCTCGGATTGCTCCTGGCAGGGGTCTTCTGGCACCGCGTCCTCTTGGTTTTGGGACAAGAAGCCCGCCTGGGAGAATGCCTGCGCGCGTATTTCATCGGCCACCTCGGGAAGTACGTGCCGGGCAAGGCGATGGTCGTCGTCATCCGCGCCGGCATGGTCCGCAGCCATCGCGTCGACACGGCCCTGGCCGCCGCCAGTGTCTTTTTCGAGACGCTCACCATGATGGCCGTGGGCGCGTTTCTGGCCGCCGCCGTCCTGGCCGTCGGGTTCCGAGGCGAAGCCCCGAGGTTCTGGGGGGCCGTGGGGCTGATGCTCGTCGCGGGCCTGCCGACCGTGCCCCCGCTCTTCAAACGCCTCGCCCGACTGGCGGGAGTCGGCAGGTCCGATCCCGACGTCGCCCGGAAGATGGACCGGCTCGGAGGGGGGACGCTCCTGATGGGCTGGGCCCTGATGACGCTCGCCTGGGTCCTGCTGGGCCTCAGCTATTGGGCCACGCTCCGGGCCATGGGCATCCCGGGGCTCGACCCCGTGGGGCAGTTGCCCCGCTACACCGCGAGCGTCGCGCTGGCCATGGTGGCCGGCTTCCTGCTCTTGGTCTCGCCCGGAGGGATCGGCGTTCGCGAAGCCGCACTGGCCGCGCTGATGATCCCTTACCTGAGAACCGTCACCCCCGAGCACGCCGAGCTGGTCGCCTGGGCGAGCGCGGCGGTCCTCCGCCTGGTGTGGCTCGGGGCGGAACTGGCGATCTCCGCAATCCTCTACCCGATGGGGCCTCGCAAGACCGAGAGCGCGTAGCTCCCCTGTCCCGGAACGATTCCCACGACAAGTGCCGGATTGCCCATGAATGACGTCGATCATCCTGCGTCCGTGCCCGGCTTGACGATCGAGGGCTGCAAGCGCCGACAGGATCGGCTCCGTCGGAGCCTCCAAGAGCGCGACCTCGACGCGGCCCTGATCTGCGACCGGCGTCACGTGCACTACCTGACCGGGTACTGGCACCGCTCGCTCTTCGCCCCGGCAGTGCTCATTCGACGCGACGGGCAGGCCACGCTGAGCGCCCCGCTCCCGGTGGAAGGCGAGGCCGCGGCGGACGAGACTATCGTCTACGAGTCGAACCGGTTGGGAACGCTCGTCGACGACCAGTTGGCCGCCGCAACACGCGCGATCCAGGACCGGCTCGAAGGACTCGGCCGGATCGGCTGCGATGCGCCCGTGCCCCGGGCGCTGCTCTCGCACTTCGACACTGCGGGCATCGAGGATCTCACCGGCGATCTCCTGGCGATGCGGCGGCGGAAGGACCCCGACGAGCTTGCCCTGCTGCGATTCACCATCGCTGCGGCCGAGGCGGCCTACCAATACGCCCTGGAAGTGCTCGAGCCGGGGCGGACCGAGGTCGAGCTGTTCGCCGGCATGCAGGCCGCGGCTGCCGACTACGTGGGCGAGACCCTAGGCGAGTTCGGCAACGACTTCCAGATCGGCGCCGCGGGCAGCCCGCCGCGACGCCGCCGGGCGCAACTCGGCGAGGTGGCCATCTTCGACCTCTCGGTCGTCGTGCGGGGCTACTCGTGCGACATGTGCCGTAGCTTCGTCGTGGGGGGCCGGCCCTCGGCGGCTCAGATCGAAGCGCACCAGCGCGTGATGGAAGTCCAAAAGCTCGTCGTTGAGCAGGCGAGGCCCGGGGCAAGCTGTGCCGCGCTCTACGAAGACGCCCGGGCGATGCTCGAAGGATACCGCGGCTGGGCGTTTCCCCATCACCTGGGCCACGGCATCGGGCTCTGTGCCCACGAAGCCCCGCGACTCAACCCGCACTGGGACGACACGCTGCGGGTCGGCGACGTCTTCACCGCCGAGCCGGGCCTCTACGGCGACGACCTCCGGGCCGGGGTGCGGGTCGAGGAGATTTACCACGTTTCCGAGTCCGGCGTCGAGAAGCTGACCAGTTTCCCCATCGAGATTGGATGATCTCAAGAGAGGCGTAGGGTGCGTGAAACGCACCATTATCTCCGGGCCGGAAAAATATGGTGCGTTTCACGCACCCTACGCGGCTGAGAACGACGCCAAAACGAACCGGAACGACTGCCCCGAAACGAGGAGACGTGCCATGCGATCACGACGTCCAATGAATGTGCCCGTCCTGTTGCTCATTCTTGCCGTGTGCCTGGTGACCGCCGCGGCGTTTGGCGCCGACGACGGCGTGGCCAGAAACGTTCTTCTCCCGCCCGGCCCCGGGAATCCGCGGAACAGCGAGGGCGACTTCATCCAGCTCGAGGACGGGCGGATCCTCCTCGTCTACACGCACTTCATCGGCGGCGGGGCCGATCACTCGGCCGCCCATCTGGCCGGGCGCTATTCGAGCGACGGGGGCCGCACCTGGACCGGCGAGGACGTCACGATCGTCCCCAACGAGGGCGGCCAGAACGTGATGTCCGTGTCGCTCCTGCGACTGGCCGACGGCCGCATCGCCCTGTTCTACGCCCGAAAGAACTCGATCACCGACTGCCGCCCGTACCTGCGGTTCTCCGACGACGAGGCCCGAACGTGGAGCGAGCCCAAGCTCTGCATCGACGACGAGCTGGGCTATTACGTGCTGAACAACGACCGCGTGGTGCAGCTCAAGTCGGGCCGCTTGATCGTGCCGGTGGCCCTCCACAATACGCCCCAGTACGAAAAGCCCGACTGGGACGGCACGATCATGTGCTATCTTTCGGACGACGTGGGCGGCTCGTGGCGGCGGAGCAAGAGCCGGCTCGTCGGCAAGTCGGCCGACGGCAAGCGGGTCACGCTCCAGGAGCCGGGGGTGATCGAGCTGAAGGACGCGCGGTTGATGATGTTCTGCCGTACCCGGTCCGGATGTCAGTACGTCTCCTTCTCGGAAGACCAAGGCGACACCTGGTCGGAGTTCCAGCCGTCGAACATCATCTCCCCCTGCTCGCCGGCCTCGATCGAACGGATCCCCAAGACGGGCGACCTCCTGCTCGTCTGGAACAACCACGAGAACGTCGACGACGCCCACCGCGGCAAGCGAACGCCCTACAACGTGGCCGTCTCCCGCGACGAGGGCCGCACCTGGCAGCACGTCAAGACGCTGGAAGACGACCCCGACGGCTGGTACTGCTACACGGCCGTCGATTTCCTCGGCGACCACGTCCTGCTGGCCCACTGCGCCGGCAACCGCAAGACCACGGGCGGCTTGGCCACCACGCAAGTGACGCGGTTTTCGCTGGATTGGCTCTACAAGTGACGCGATCACCAGAGCATGCGCACGCAAGCGAGGGCATGCCACTGGCTGAATGCCGTTCAAGAACCGACGTCAGGCGGCGCATACGAAAAGGTCTCGATGTATCGTCGCAGCGAGTCGGGAACCGTGGAAGGCAAGGGCCGCCTCCATGTCCTCACGCGAATCTGGAATGTCTCTTCATGACGTTGTATGAAAATCCTGGACTCAAAATAGGGACGTGTCCCCTCGGCTCTGCGCGTGATGCCGTTCTGCTGATAGGCGTCCATCCCCTGGAAGCTCGCGTTCACAGGCAACGGCTGAGGCTGCGAGAATTCGGGGATTCCCTTCTCCACCGAGATCTGCGTGTTGTAGAAGTTGCTCGCGCCGGATACGGCGGAGATGTACGTTGGGCCAGATCCCGACCGCCACCCCTCGGGCACAATCATGGAGAAGCCGCCCGGCGAATGGACGCGATTGCTTTCGGCCGGCATCGACTTTGGCCAGTCGTACGGCCCTATCTCAACCACCCAGAAAGAACGGGCAGCAGCACAGGCAGCCAACGCAGCGGCCACAGCCGCCAAAACGAGCTTGGCACGAGCGCAGTTGAGATTTCCCGCAGTTCTCACGACACGTGCCCCGGGGTAATTTCCCGCGAACCGTGCAGATCACACGAAAAATGCGGATGACGTTATGCGTATCATAACATGTTCGGAAAGCCCGGGAATACCTGGACCGGTCGGAAGAGCCGGCTACCACGCCGTCCACCCGCCGTCGATCACGAGGTTCTGGCCGGTCATGTAGCTGCTGGCGTCGCTGGCGAGGAAGACGACGGCGCCCTTGAGCTCGTGGGGGAGGCCCATGCGGCGCATGGGGCTGTGCGTGTCGAGGCGGTCGGCCAGCCCGGCGGGGGCTTTGGCGGAGGGGAAAGGGCCGGGGCTTAGGCAGTTCACGCGGACGCCGTCGGCCGCCCAGTAGACGGCCAGGTGGCGCGTGAGGTGGATGATCCCCCCCTTGAGCGTGTGGTAGGCGACCGGGCTGGCCGGGCAAATGCCCTGGTACGCTTCGGGGTAGGAGGCCACCAGCCCGTACATCGAGCCGAGCATGATGATGCTTGCCGGGCCGCCGCGCTCGACCGCGTGATCCCGGACGAGCCGGGCGAGCTGGAAGTAGCCGGTGGCGTTGGCCAGTTGCCGGGTGAACTGCTCGGGCGTGACGTCGGTCCAGTCGTTGGCCAGCGGGTCGTGCCCGTTATTGACGAGCACGTCGAGTTGGCCCACCTCGTCGAGGATCTGGGCAAGCGCCGGCTCGATCGACGCGGCGTCCATCTGGTCCAGGGCGAAGCCCCGGTGGCCGACGCCTTGGGCGTCGGGCAGCCCCGCCGCGACCGCCCGGGCGCGATCGGCGTCGCGGCTGGTGACGACCACGCGGCTCCCCGCCTCGGCCAGCGCCCGGGCCATCGCCCCGCCCAGGTAGCCGCTCGCGCCGCTGATCAGCGACGTCTTGCCTGCCAGATCGAAAAGCTCCTGAACGGTCGGCTCGCGGTCGGCGGTCATGTTTCGGGGTCTCCTGGGTGGTTTGGGGCGGGGAGGAGGTGGAGAGAATCTCGCAAAGACGCGAAGGAAGAAAAGGGGGCTCTTCGCCAGAATCTGTGGGTGAATTGAGAGCGGTTTTGAGGGATTGGAGGTCAGGTTTTCTGAGGAATCGGAGGACAAAAAGAATGGTTGGGGAGAAGAAGGAGGCCCGCCATCGCGTGATGACGGGGCCGGCGGATATGCTTCCCGCCCTCGCCCGGCTATCCCTTGTGGGGTTGCTCCTCAGCAGAGCCCCACTCCGTTTCACCGGGCACGCGCCAGTGTAGCGGGTTGGGTTGGAAAGAGAAA
>DATKZH010000063.1:0-2533 GCA_035528065.1 Thermoguttaceae bacterium
CGTAGCAATACCAGCCGAAGCCGAGCCCATTGTGATGCCCTTGGTGGTCGCCAGCGTCACCGCACCGTTCAGGGTAATGGCCCCTGTGCCGGTCGTGATCGTGGCGGTGCTGGACATCGTGAGGTTTTTGGCGGCGGCGATTACCACATGGCCGCTCAGGGTGTTCGTGCCCGTGGTGGTCGTGAATGCCCCGGTGGAGCCGGACATAGCCACGCTGCCCGTGCCACTGGCCGAGATCGAGGCCCCGGTCCCGATGGTCTGGGCTCCCGTGAAGGTGTTGGCCCCGAGGATGGCCAGGGTGCCTGTAACCGCCGGGAAGGTGATGGTCCTGTCCGCGGCGAGGGTCGGAACCGATAGGGTAGCCGTAAACCCGCCGGTCGTGCTGGCCGAGGTTATGGCGATCTCTGTCTCGACTGCCGCGCCCTGGTTGATCGTGAACGTACTGGCGGTCGTGCCGGAGACCGTCGTGGAAATCGCGCCGCCGTTGGCCGCATCGGCATGGGTGTGCTGCGCGTTGGTCCACTGGCCGGCAACAATAGTGGGTGCCGTCAGCGTCTTGTTGGTGAGCGTCTGCGTGGCGGCGATCATGCAGAACGTGTCAGCCCCATCGGGGACAAGAACGTCCGCATTGCCCGTCAGCGTGGCCGCAGGCTTGAGCGTCAGCGTGTAGTCGCCCGATCCTGCCGCCTGACTACCAAGTGCGAGGGCAGGCACAGACCCGTCCGCATCGACCTCGAAAGCCGCTGCGTTGGTGCCGGTGATCGTGTCGTCCACACTGACTATCAGCGCCCCCGTCGTGTCGTCGAAGTTCTTGAGCCACTTGTACCAGCCGTCCAGTCCCAACCGGCTCTGCTGCCGGAAGAACGGCATGGCCCTGATGAGTTTCTTCGCATTGGCTTCAGTGATCGCAGTCATGGTACTTCTCCTAGCAGTTTCCGGCCCCGGCCTGCAATCACCGCCGCATTTCCCTTTGTGGGCCTTACCGCCGGAACTTTAAGGCGTCCGGGTTGCCTGTTATTCAGATTATTGCGTATCTGTACGTCCGATCCTAAGAAGAATATCATGGACTGTCCATGTTGTCGCCGTTTCTCCAGAGCCGACCGGCGGAGAACTGATCTCGATCTCCCAGAATCGAGCGTCCACTTTGTCGGCGACTCCGTTGCACGTATTGATCGCGTTGTCGATGCCAAGGTATGCACTTGCCTGTGGCGGAGTGTCTCCAGATTCCCGTTTCGGGCGAACTGACCACCGCACCCGACCTTGGCAGTTGTCGCCGGCGTGGATCTCCGCGACTTCCATTCTCTGAGTGTATGCCGATCTCTCCGCGCCGAACACGCCCCGCCAGGTTGCTTGGAAGTCGTTGCCGTCATCGTCGGCGCCGGACGGGTACTGGAAGATCCTGCCGTGATTGGTCGCCACGAGCATCGTCTGCTCAGCGCCAGCGTAGGCAAGCTCGCACATGGCCGTGATGTATTCGCTGGTTTCCCAGGCGTCGTCTGCAAGCTCGAAGACGGTAAGCTCGCGACTGCCCAGAGACATATCCAGCACAAGAATCCGCTGCGGAGTCGTCGCCCCGCTCTTGGTAACGGCGCACCACACCTGATCCTTGGACGGGAACGCAGCCATAACGGCGTCGGTCTGCTGGGCGACCGGGATGTCTTCGAGCGTGGTCGACCAAGTGTTGCTGGAAATCTCAGAAAAGCCGGTAGCCGTCGTGACGGTCCATGCCCTCTCGCCCAGAGCGTGCGCCTCAAACTCGAACGCTGTCGCGGCCGGGTGTCCAACGCAGCCGATCCCTTCCTTCCGCTTGACGGCGTAGAGTTTGCCCTGTGGCGTCGATCGCATCACCCACGTCGACGTCGCGGTGTAGAGAACGATCGTTCCGCCAGCGGCCACAATTTCGACTATCTCGCCGTCACAGGGACTTGGCAGAAAATGATGCCCGCCCTTGGGCCAGACGGTGCGAGAGTCTGTCCATGACTTCGGACTCGGATCGTCGCCATAGGCCGTAACACTGTATGTGATAAGCAGTGGCACCATCGTCGGTCGGCCGAACTTGGAGTAGCACACGGCGTCCCCGGTGATCGTCGATCCGCCGACATACATTTTGGTGAAACCGCCGTACAGTCCGACTGCTCCGCTCCACGCTCCGATGGTCGCCGGCGGGATCATTCCGCCCTCGTTGGTGAACAGATTCGACCAGTCTAGCGCTTGGTCGCCTTTATTCATTCCTGGCGTACCGGGAAGGGCGAGTTCTGCATCCATGGCGGCTCGGTAACTCAAATCTTCGCGGAGATTCCCGCTAGATTCAATAACTTCAGTGTTGCCCATGGTCGTGTAGACGCGACAATGCGTAGTTTCATACCCAGACGGAGCCGACACGACTCCGCCAAAAGCAATGCCTCCCTGCCCTGCCTTAATGCGCGTTTCGAGCGACCTACAGGTTCCGCTGGCGGCCTGTAGCGGGACACTGACAACCCCTTCAACGTCTAAGTGTGAGTTGTAATATGAATAATGGAAATGGTAGCGGCCA
>DATKZH010000064.1:0-2580 GCA_035528065.1 Thermoguttaceae bacterium
TTGATCGTCTGCTCGCCCTTTGGCGAGGTGCCGTCACCGATCCATCCGGGATTCCCGTTCAGGTTCGCATCGTGGAGAAGATTGGACCGGCTCTTGTTCAATTCCTCCTGGGGGCCGATCAGGTTATCCACCACGCCGAACGAATCGCCGTGCAGCCAGTAGGGGGCAAACCGTGTGTATGGGAACGACTTGCAGCCGTTCAGGGGGTCAGCCTCGCGCCTCAGCAGCAAGTCGCCGACCATGACCGCAATGTGAAGCGTGCAGATAACGGAGTTGGCAATCTTGACCTGTAAGTCAGGACGCGAGGCCGCGATATTCTCCAGCAGCGCCGCATCCTCTCGCTTCTCAATCCTGGCCGTTTTGGTCTGCCCGTTAAGGCTTATCGAAGCCATGCGGACAGGCTTGTACTCTTTCCACCACGCCTCACGCACGACCACGCCGGCCATTTCGCCGTCGCCGCCCAAATTGCTCGATCCGCCCTGAATATCATTCAGGAACGCGATCAGCCCGGCCAGCGAATTGCCCGTATCATCCCCGATAGGCTGGAACCAGTCCATAGCGCTGGCCGCCATCGCCTCTTTGTACTTCGTCGGGAAGTATGCCTTGAGCTTGTTGGCCGTCCAGAACCGCTCGCGGAATACGAACTCGCCCTTGTTGATGTCGTAATCGGTGTTCCGCGGGTCTTCGTAGACAAACAGGGGGTTCGGGGCCTCGACGACAAGCTCGCCCGTCAGTGGATCTCGCTCGTAGACGTGATCCGCCGTAGTCCAGCCCTTGCCGGTAATCAGGCCGTCACGAAAGGCGTCACTCGACGAATCGTGGCCCTGGCAGCAGTCCATTGCGTGCTTGAGCAGGGCCGACCCGAGGTTGGCTATTTCCTTGGTGCCACGGTGTAGTGCCTGCAACCGAAGCTCTGTCCGGTTCTGGATCAGGTTGCCCCAGACCACGTTGATCGTCGGCAGGATGCGGTTGATTGTCAGGGCCGGCCGTTGCTGGCTCTCCAGGAGCATCTTGACCGACTCGTCCCATTGCCCGGAACCGTTGTAGAACCGCAGGCACTTGGCCGCCCGTTTCCGCCAGTCGCGGTTCGTGGACGAATCGGCGGCGGCAAGATACCATTCCTTGAGCTTTGCGACGAGTTTGGTTTCGGTGTCGGTCATAGTCTCGCCTGAGCTTTCCGCTTTTCCCTTCTTACCGCCGCCGTCGCCCGGTTGTCTCTGTGTGGCACCAGTTGGACCTTGTACCCACGACCATGCTTCACGACAAAGAAGTCGATCCTGTGAACCAGCCCGCAATCGCAGCAGGCCATCTTGTAGCCCTTCATACATGGCTGTACGACTTCTCCATCCTTGACGCGGTGGTGTCTCATCCAGCCATGCCTCCCATGCCGGCCCCGGCCGGGACAAAGATTCTCTGCCCACCGCCCCATCGGTCGCCGTCTGCCCGCTCAGGATCGACATGCTGCAAGCCCCACAAGCCCATGACATAGGCGTCTGCGTCGTCGGGACTCCTGCCAAGCCGGGCGCGGACTTTGCTCTTGAGTTCCATCTGTACCCGCCCGCCTGGGACCGTGTACCGCACGCTGCACAACTGCCGGCGAATCTCAGGGTCCTCAATGTAGGCGCATCGGCCCTCGACGATCTGCATCATGGTGAACCACCACGCCTCGGCCCGGCGGTTGCTCATCTTGGGGGTGCTGTTCTCGGCCCGTTCCGCCGAGTTGAAGCCCTGCACGTTCAGCCCGGCAATCTCGTTCAGGCCATCGGAAACGCCCCGCCCAAGGCCGATCTCGTCCACGATGTAGTTCCGCGTATCCCACCGCGTCCCCATCGCCAGGGCGCCGCCGACGATCTCCTGCGTCCGGTCGGGGTGCGTCGCCTGTTTTTCCAGCACCCGCGTATTCTCCAAGGCCATGATGATGCACTGGTCGCCCTCAAAGGCCGGGTCGATGCTGATGATTCGCCGCACGTCGGTGAAGTTGTGATAGATGCCCCTGAGCCGCTCGATCTGATGCACCTGGATCAGCACCATGTCCGATGCCGACATGGGCAGGCAGTCAAACTCCTGCTGGAACAGCGGGATCGGCATTTCGTGGCGGGCCTTGTCCAACTCCTCCTTGCTCAATACGCCGCTGTTGACCGCCGTGAGCAGGTTGCAGTAGGTGTCCGGGCTTTTCTCGTCCAATGCCTTCTGCCACATCTCGAAAGCGTGATTCAGGCCGTTGAAGGTAGTGATGAACCAGCAGGATTTCCGCTCATCCTCGACCAGAATGGGCCGGATCAGGCCATCGTAGACGTAGGGGCTTTCATGGAATGCCCATTCATCCAGGAAAAACAGGTCGCCGCTGATGCCGCGCCGGGCGTCGGCGAGCTTGTCCGCTCCGTCCAGCACGTACCGCGAGCCGTTGCAGAAACGAATGGTCAGGTTGGACACACTCGGCTTCCAATAGCCGAACTGTGCCGGCGGCAGATAGGAAAAGAGCATGTTCGGATCGTTCCAAACGACCTCTTCCGCCTGTGTGCGGGTCGGGAGAATGTGCCGAACGGTGTAATTCGGATGCCGAACGCACTCCCGGATGCC
>DATKZH010000065.1:0-3927 GCA_035528065.1 Thermoguttaceae bacterium
GCTGCTTTTCCAGCTCTGCCACACGGTCGGCCAACCGCGCACAGTTTCTACAAGGCCCACGTCGCGTACTCATGACGCGACAATCTACCCCATAACCCGGAAACTCACCTATAGCAGTTCACCGCACCGTGAACGGCGACATCGAAAGGCGGTCATTACGGCTATCCGCACACGCTGGTGTTCGAAGGCAGCCTCTACGTCATCGTCTCGCGCCAGAAAGAATCGGTCGAAGTGCTGCGCGTGGCGCTATCGGAACTCGACAAACCATGAAATCCCTGCTGTGGAAAGCCAACCATGATTCAGAAGGGAGGGCAAGGAGGAACAGTCGCCTATTTCTGGTTCGCTGCCCATTGAAAATGGGTGACTCTCCGCGTTTTACGCTCCAAGTCGGCGGCGGAGTGAGGCGGCTCCGGGCTCAGCCTTCCGTTGCCGCGATGATCCCTCGCTCGACCGCCCCGGCGATGCGGTCCAGCTCGTCTAGGGTAATTACCAGCGGCGGCATGATGACGATTACGTTGCCCAGCGGACGGAGGAGGACGCCTTCGGTTCGGGCGTGGTCGCAGACGCGGATGCCCCGCTTCTCGGCCCACGGATAGGGCTCTTTGGTGGCCCGGTCGCGCACCAGCTCGATCCCGGCGATCAGGCCGCACTGGCGGACGTGGCCCACGTGGGGAAGCTTGCCGAGGCGATCGAGATGCTCGCCGAGCCGGACGATCTTTGGGGGAAGGTGCTGGAGCGTCTGCTCCTCCTCGAAGACGTCGAGCGTGGCCAGGGCGACGGCTGCGCCCAACGGGTTGCCGCCGTACGTGTGGCCGTGGAAGAAGGTTTTTGATTCGGCGTACTCGCCCAGGAAGGCTTGCCAAACGCGATCGGTCGCAAGCGTCGCCGCCAAGGGCACGTACCCGCCGGTGAGGCCCTTGGCCAGGCAGAGCAGGTCGGGAGCGACGCCCTCGTGCTCGCAGGCGAACATCTTGCCGGTGCGGCCCATGCCGACGGCCACTTCGTCGGCCACGAGGAGCACGTCGTAGCGCCGCGTCAGCTCGCGGGCGCCGGCCAGGTAGCCCGGCGGATGGACGATCATCCCGGCCGCGCCCTGCACGAGCGGCTCGATCACCATCGCGGCGATCCGCTCGTGGTGCTCGGCGAGCACCGCCTCCAGTTGCCCGAGGCAGTGGGCCAACAGGCGCCGGCTCGTCACGCCCTCGGGCGTTCGATACGGATCCGGGGCCGGGACGCGGAGGCACTTGAACAACAGCGGCTCGAACATGGCGTGGAACCGCTCGACGCCGCCGACGCTCACGCTGCCGAGGGTATCTCCGTGGTACGCGTCGCCGAGGGCCAGGTAGCCGGTCTTCTCCGGACGCGGGTCGTCCCGTTGCTGCCAGTACTGGAAGGCCATCTTGACGGCCACCTCGACGGCCGTGGCCCCGTCGTCGGAGAAGAAAACGTGCCCCAGCCCCGGCGGGGCCAGCTCGACCAGGCGTTTGGCCAGCTTGATCGTGGTGGGGTTCGACGCCCCCAGCGAGGTCACGTGGGCGACCCGATCGAGCTGCCGGCGGATCGCCGCGTCGAGCCGGGGGTGGCGATGCCCGTGCACGTTGCACCACAGGCTGCTCGTGCCGTCGAGGTACTCGTTTCCGTCGACGTCCACGAGCGTCGCCCCGTGGGCCCGCTCGAGGATCAACGGCTCGTACTCGGCCATTTGCGTGAACGGGTGCCAGACGAGCTCTCGGTCCCAGCGACGGAGCTCCTCCCGAGTTGGATCGTGCATGAGCGGTCCAGGTGATCTGTAAACGCAAGTAAAATAGGCAAACGAGCAAATCCGCAGAACGACGATGCTCGCCCGGCCCGGGCCGGCCGAAAGACAGACGGACTCCCGGCAACCCTTGCGCGGCCGCGGCTCACGCGGGCTTCGCCGGGGCCTCTCGCCGCATCGCCGCTCGCCCCCGTCCCGTTGCCCCTCGCCCCTGACCCCTCACCCCCTATGGTGCGAAGTTAGTTTTCGGCCTCCGCTCCTGCAAGGGGGGTTGCAGAAGGCAACTGGACACTTATGATTACGTAAAGCCTCATATTCTTCGGCGGCGGTCGTTGCCTGAGAAAAGGAGTAAGGGAATGCTAGCGCTTGCCCCTGGATGGGAGATGGAGGTGGATCGCGGGCCGGGCTGGCTCTTGGTGAAGCTGAAGAGCCCGGAACGAGACGCATCGGACACTCCGCCATTGGCGGACGAGCTTTGGTCGTTGCTCCAGAGGCATTTCATCTATCGGCTCGTGCTGGAGCTGGATGACGTCAGGCTGTTGCACAGCTATCTGCTTGGCCAACTCGTGTTGCTCGACAAGCGGATTCGGGAGCACGACGGCATGATGCGGCTGTGCGGCCTCTCGTCGTTCAACCGGCGGGTCCTGCGCTTGCACGGTTTGGACCTGCGATTCCCGACTTATGGGGATCCGGAAGAAGCCGTGATGGGTTGTGGCCGGAAACCCCGCTAGGCGCGATGTCACCTCCAAGAGCGTCTTCGCCTTATTGGGGGACATGGATGCGCATGCCCCCCAAACAGGGAGGAGCATGCTCGTGCGCGTCTCGGGCCGCATTGACACCCGATTTGGCCGCGTCTACACTGTTCTGTTCGCGGTTACGTAGGGCGCGCGGGAGCGCATTGGACGCCGGATTGGTGCCGCAGTGCGTGTTGCGCACCCGACGCACATTCCGGAGACGGACCACCCTGGGGAGCTGGCGGACGCAACAGATCGCCGCTGGACCTGCCCCCCCACAATTGAGTAGTACGATGGCTGTACCAAAACGAAAACACAGCAACGCGCGGACCGGGACCCGCCGGTCGCACGACGCCAAGAAGCCGAAGGCGTTGCACACCTGCCCTGAGTGCAGCACGGCGGTGCCGTCGCACGTTGTCTGTCCGAACTGCGGAGAATACATGGGCCGGAAGGTGACCGAGGGATCGTCACACAAGGACCGCTTGGGACGCGACTGAGCTTGACCGTGCCGGGAGGTCAAGGCAATCGAAACGGAATGGTGAGGGCCGAGTTACCTTGAGCAGGATCGCCTTTCTGTTCCCGGGCCAGGGAGCCCAGTTCGTCGGCATGGGCAAGCGGTTGGCCGAGTCGCTGCCGAGCGTGCGTCGTTTGTACGACACCGCTTCGGAGATCCTTGGGTATGACCTGGCGGCCCTCTGCTTTGAAGGCCCCGCCGAGCAGCTCGACTCCACGGTCGGCAGCCAGCCGGCCATTTTCGTCACCAGTCTGGCGGCCCTGGAATGGCTCCGCAACGAGTCGCCCGACGTGGTGCTTTCCTGCGAGGCGGCGGCCGGGTTGAGCCTGGGCGAGTATACGGCGATGGTCTTCGCCGGGGTGATGGACTTCGAGGCCGGGCTGCCTCTGGTTGCGCAACGCGGCGCGGCCATGCAGGAAGCCGCCGATGCCACGCCCAGCGGCATGGTCAGCATCCTCGGCCTGGAACGCGTCGAGGTGGAAGCCCTCTGCGAAAGGGCGCGCGGCGACGACGTGCTGGAGATCGCCAATCTGCTCTGTCCGGCCAACGTCGTGATTTCCGGCTCCAATGACGCCTGCGAGCGGGCGGCGGAGATGGCGCCGGCGATGGGGGCGATGAAGGCGGTGCCCCTGGCCGTCGCCGGGGCGTTTCATACCCAGATTATGCGCCCCGCCGACGAGCGCCTGGCCGACGCGCTGGCCGGCGTGCCGATGCACCGACCCAAGATCCCCGTCGTCTCCAACGTCGACGCCCGGCCGCACGACGACCCGGAAAAAATCCGACGGCTCCTGATTCAGCAAGTCCTCCAACCGGTCCGCTGGGAGGAGTCGATGCGGCACCTCTTGGCCGAGGGCTTCGACTCGTTCTACGAAGTCGGGCCGGGCCGCGTGCTGCGCGGGCTGTTGCGCCGCATCGAGCGGAAG
>DATKZH010000066.1:0-2591 GCA_035528065.1 Thermoguttaceae bacterium
AGGTCGACGCCGACATACTTCATGGCTTGGCTCCTTTTGTGGAAATCGCTGGTTTGAGACTCGTACAAACCCCCGGTTTACCACGTGTTCAAGGACCAAGCTAGTTCGGCTCGGCCTCCGCTTCCATAGTATCACCCTACCTTCGCTCGACCCACCCTACCTTCGCTCGACCCACCCTACCGTCTCTCGTGCCATCACGTGGTTGACTTTGCGACGGACAGAACCGTTTGGTGTCAGGGCTTCACCGGGGATACGCCATGGAGAACTGCAAGTGTCTCGACGCCATCTTCTCCGCGTTTGAAGGGAAACGGGACGAGCTGATCCCGATCCTCCAGCAGGTGCAGGAGAAGTTCGGCTACCTTCCCGAGGACGCCATGCTCGCGGTGGCCCGGTTCACCGGCGTGCCCGAAAGCAGCGTCTACGCCGTGGCCACCTTCTACGCCCAGTTCCGCTTCACGCCCATCGGTCGGACCCACGTGACGGTATGCCGGGGCACCTCATGCCACGTGCGGGGTGCGCCGCGGATCCTCGAAGCGATCCAGAAGCAGCTCGGCATCAAGGAAGGGGAGACCACGCCGGACCTCGAGTATTCCCTGGAGACCGTGGCGTGCATCGGGGCCTGTGGGCTGTCGCCCTGCATCATGAACAACAAGAAAATCGCGGCCAAGCTGACTCCCAAGAAGGTGGCGGAACTCTTCCCCAAGCGCGATCCGATGCCTGTCGCGAAGGGCGATCACCATGACTGAGCGATTCGACGACCTCCAAGCGCGAGCCAAGACCGAGTGGCAGGCGCTCGCCGAGAGCCCCCAGCCGCGGATCCTCGTGGGCACCGCCACCTGCGGACGCTCCGCAGGGGCCATGGAGGTGCTCGGGGCCTTCGGCGAGCAGCTTGGCCGGCGCGGCCTCGATTGCCTCCTCATGGAAGTCGGATGCATCGGCATGTGCTACGCCGAGCCGATCGTCTCGATCCTCAAGCCCGGGCGGCCGGGCATCTCGTACGGCAACGTCACGCCGGAAAAAGCGGCCGAGCTCGTCGAGGCGTATCTGGAGGGCGACGACCCCCTGCCCGACGACGCCCTCGGCACGGTCGGCGACGGCCGGCTCGACGGAATCCCCGCCCTCTCGGAAACGCCCTTCTTCGCCGCCCAGGTAAGACGGACGCTGCGCAACTGCGGCGTCATCGACCCCGCGAACATCGACCACTACCTCGCCCAGGACGGCTACCGTGGCTTGCAGCGGGCGCTGGCCACGACCCCGGAGGAGGTGATCGACCGGATCAAGCGCTCCGGCCTGCGGGGGCGCGGCGGCGCCGGCTTCCCCACCTGGCGCAAGTGGCAGTTCTGCCGCGACGCGAAGGGCGACCACAAATACCTGGTGTGCAACGCCGACGAGGGCGATCCCGGGGCGTTCATGAACCGCTCGCTCCTGGAGGGCGATCCGCACGCGCTTCTGGAAGGGATGCTCATCGCCGGCTACGCGATCGGGGCCGCGGAGGGCTACCTCTACTGCCGTGCCGAGTACCCGCTCGCCCTGGAGCGGCTCCGCGTGGCGCTCGGGCAAGCCGAGGAGTACGGGCTCTTGGGCGATCGGATCCTGGGGTCGCACTTCAGCTTTCGGATCAAGATCAAGGAGGGCGCCGGGGCGTTCGTCTGCGGCGAAGAGACGGCCCTGATCGCCTCGATCGAAGGCCGGCGCGGCATGCCGCGGCCCCGGCCGCCGTTCCCGGCCGTCTCCGGCCTCTGGGGGAAGCCGACGATCATCAACAACGTGGAAACGCTCGCCTGCACCTCCCTGATCCTCCGAAACGGGCCCGAATGGTTCGCCCAGTACGGCACGGAGAAAAGCAAGGGCACGAAGACGTTCGCATTGGTCGGCAAGGTGAAGCGGACCGGCCTGGTCGAGGTGCCGCTGGGGATCACGCTGCGGGAGATGATCTTCGGGATCGGCGGCGGCGTGCTCGACGACAAGCCGTTCAAGGCCGTCCAGACGGGCGGGCCCTCCGGCGGCTGCATCCCCGCGAGCCTCCTCGATACGCCCGTCGACTACGACTCCCTCCAGGCCGCAGGCACGATCATGGGCTCGGGCGGCATGGTCGTGATGGACAACGAAACGTGCATGGTCGATATCGCCCGCTATTTCCTCGACTTCGCCCAGAAGGAGTCGTGCGGCGAGTGCGTGCCCTGCCGGCTGGGGACCAAGCAACTGTTGGACGTGCTGACCGACATCACCGAAGGGCGGGGCAGGCCGGGCGATATCGAGCTGCTCGTGGAGTTGGCCGAAGCGATCAAGAAGGGCTCGCTCTGCGGCTTGGGCCAGACCGCCCCCAACCCGGTGCTGACCACCATCCGCTACTTCCGCGACGAGTACGAGGCGCACATCAACCAGAAGCGCTGCCCCGCGATCGTCTGCAAGGAGATCATCTCCTCGCCGTGCCTGCACACTTGCCCCATCAGCACGCAAGCCCCCGTCTACATCGCGCTGATCGCCCAGGGACGGTTCCGGGAGGCGTTCGAGTCCATCCTGGAAGACAACCCGCTGCCGTCGATCTGCGCTCGGGTGTGTCACCATCCCTGCGAGTCGAAGTGCCAGGC
>DATKZH010000067.1:0-20603 GCA_035528065.1 Thermoguttaceae bacterium
GGCTGGATCCAGGCGGACTACGGCCCCGACAAGCTCACCGCCGAGCCCGAGTCGATCCTCACCGCGGAGCTGGGGGCCGACGCGGTCCGCTTCCCGCTCAAGAACGAGAAGCGCGACTTCATCGACTGCGTCAAGACGCGCACGCAAACCATGGAGGACATGGAGGTCGGCCACCGGGCCACGTCGCTCTGCCAGCTCGGCTACATCGCGTGTCAAACGGGCGAGCGACTGAAGTGGGACCCGCAGCGCGAGCGATTCCTCAACAGCGACGCCGCCAACAAGCTCCTCACCCGACCCCCGGGCCGCGAGCCGTGGCGGGTGTGAGAATGACACCAGCTGACACACCCCCCGACACACAGATGGGTGCAATATGCACCCCGCCTTAGACGGGGATAGAAGGCCCTTGTTGCCCTCTGTAGAGCTATTTTTTGCCTCTTTTGTTCTTTCGCTGCCAGGAATGGACGTTGAGCGGCGGAGTAAGGCAGAGGGATGAAGTTGGCTCTCCACTACACGCAGTCGGGGGACAAGAAGATGAAACGATGCGCCATCGCACTAGCCGCTTTGTTTGCATGCGCGTTATGTGCCCCATTATCGGGTGGTGTGGTAGCTACAGTGACGGGCCCGGATGACACGCAGTGTGCCATGATTTTGCAGGACAACAACTTGTACACGGGCCACGACAACTGGGGGGGCCGGAGCTTCGCCAATGCCTATGACTCGAACGACCCCGTGTACGTTTCGAGTGCGCACGTACTGCTTCGGTTCGATCTTCCGTCCCTGTCATTGAGCGATCCCGATGACATTGTTGCGGCCACGCTGACGCTCCATGCTTCTTCCTCAACCGGCAGTACACTTCAGCTTTACCGGCTATTGGAATCTTGGGAGGAAGGGACCGGCAGCGGCGCATCTTCGGTCTACGCGTCGGAAACGGGCGGCACGGGAGGTACCGGGTTTGGGCCGCAAGATGGTGCTTGTGACTGGTACGACCGCTATCACGGCAGCACGGCATGGAGTGTTCCGGGCGCAGTAGGAGGCGGCTCGAGCCTCGCCGATCCTAGCGCGGTCTATACCGTCACAGCCGAGCACACGATCTTGATGGACGTGACGCAGGACCTGCGCTACTGGTACGCTAATGGAACGAACTCGCTCAATTACGGGTGGGTCATCACGAGTCAGGACACCGACGGAGAGTGGCCAGCTGGGATCCGTTTCCATTCGGATGATTATATATACCCTTCCTACCAACCGGCCCTTGCGATTGACTACGTTCCGGAACCATCTGCGTTCGTTGTCTGGTCCCTTGTCGGAGCACTCGGCATCAGCGTCGCCTGGTGGCGCCGTAGGGCCGCATAGACGCTTGGTCTGACGAAACCAACGAAGAGCAACGAGCCATCCGATTTCTCGCGGCGCCTTTCTGGGCCAACACAACCACCGGCGGCCACCACGCCTCGCGTGCTCGTCGCTCAATCCTGTTCGCTAAGTTGCGACCACGGCACCGCGTCCGCGTCGCCTTGCTGAAACGCGGCGACCCGCCGATCAAGCTCCGCCGCCCACGCATCGTCCAGGAGTGTCTCGGCATCGGGACTGAGACTGTCGAGCAGTTCCTGGACGACCTCGGCCCGCTCGTGTTCGGTGAGCTTCATCGCCGCATCGACGATGCCTTGGCTGGACGGGTTCACAACGACTCTCCCAAAAAAACCGGGCCCACTGGAGACTCCTCCTATTGTATCGCGCAGCCGGAATCAACGTCCAGTCGACGCGGAGCCGAAAGCGCCGTCGCCCGAGGGGCTTCGCTGGAAGGACGGCGTCGCCACGGCCGAGATTACCCCGAAGCAGCCCATGTGGATGGCTGGCTACGCCAGCCGGGCTTCAGCCGATGGGCGTCCCGGTTCATCGTCGCATCGCGTGCTCCGTTCTGCTCGTGCCTATCGTGCGTCGAGCCGCACCCGGTTGTTGGCCTCCGTGATCTCGGCCATCTCATGGGACGGGTCGAGGACGACCCGCGCCGGCTTCGCCCCCTTTTCGAGCGAAATTCGCACCTCGGCGGTCTTCGGCTCCAGGTCGTGCGGAGGCCCCAGCGCCGGCGTCTCGGCCACGCCCAGCACTTCCGCGCCAGCCGCATGCACTTCGATCGCGCTCGGTGGCGAAGCCGACCCGCCGAGGTTGTGCACGGTGACGACCACCGCGCCGTCGTCCACCACCACGTCGTCGGGGCCGATGGCCAGGTCCGGCCGCGTGCGTACGTCTTCCAGCTCCTCCAAGAGCGAGAGCTCGATGACCAGCGTCTGCCCGGGCCGGGCGTTGAAGTCCACCGCGCCGTCGTAGCGCCATAGCTCCATCTCCTCCGAGCGGAGCTGCTCATCGGGCCGCTCGTCGCCGTCGCGGTCGATGCCGATCGAGACGTCGTAGCGCCCGTGCGGCAGCCGCCAGACGCGCATCGTCATCGGCCGCTCCCGCTCGTGAAAGCTGTGGACGAGCGCTTTGAGGTGGTTGGGCTTGGCGTCGAGGATCAGGGCCGCGTAGTCCAGGCCGCCGCCCTCCCAGCTCACCCAGTGCCCCGGCACGTGGCTCTTGCCCGAGGTCCAACCGCCGAGGAACATCCGGCACAAGAGCTCCCGGCCGGGGAGCGGGATGCGATCGGTGTACGGCTCGGCCTCGGTCAGTAGCCAGCGGTTGCGGACCTGCTGGCGCACGACCTCCTTGAGCTCCTCGACCAGCCACGTGCGGTCGCCGGTCGCGCGCCAGGCGTCGTAGAGCGTCGTCTCGTCCTGGCTCGCGCTCCACGTGCCCTCCCGCGGTTCGGCCTGGTCGTCGAACCGCCTCAGCAGGGCCTCCGCGTCTCGGATCTTGCGATCGTCCGGCGGCGTCCACGAATCGAGCACGCGGCCGTAGAGGTCGTCCCCGGTCAGCGTGTGCGCCCCGTGCAGGAAGTAGCTGACGATGTACGCGCCGGCCCCGCCGCGGTAGAGCGAGTTGCGCTTTTCGAGGATCGGGTTGGTCGGATAGGGCGCGTAGGGGTCGACCTGCGAATCGCGAAAGCGGATCTCCTTGGGGATCTGCCCCTCGGGCTTGCCGCCCGCCGTGCTGAGGCACGCCCTCGCCCACGACTCGGCTTCCTCGAGGAAGATTTCGGCCACCGCCGGGCTCTGCGCGTACCAGACGAGGTGCCCCGTGCCGACCATCGCCAGCGGGCAGTACGGGTGGTCCACGTCGAAGGGCGGCTCGTCCCAGATCTGCTTCGTCGTGAACATGTACGACTTGAACTGGCGCCGCCCCACCTCGTTGACGGCGGTCCAGAAGTCGAGGTAGCGGCTCATCACCATGAACCGCTCCACGGCCTTCGGGTTGCCGTAGTCGACCAGGAGCACCTGCGGCTGCGTGCACGACTGGTCCTCTGCGGCGTGCTCCACGTCGCGCGAGCCCACGGTGTAGCCGGTCCCGGCGCTCATCTCCCACGCCACGTCGGCCAGCTTGCGAAGGCCGTCGGCGATCCGCTCGTCGCCGGTCATCAGGTAGTGGCTCGGCCAGTGGCACGAGAACTCGCCGTCGTCGTTGATGTGCCCGGCCAGCTCCCCGTTGGCCTGCTGGCGGTGGTCGAGCCACCACGTGATGATCTCGTGGCGATTGCGAAGCACGCGCCGGGCCCACACGGCCCAATCCGGCGCGTCGGCCGGTCCCGGCCGCTCCAGCTCGACGGGCTCGCGGACCTTCGCGATGCGGCGGTAGATGTAGTTCGCCGGCCGGTTCTCCGGATCGAGTTGGAGCACCCGGCGCACGTAGCGGCCGAGCACCATCTTCGACCAGTCGCGGCCGTCGTAGGCGTGCGCCTCGCTCGCGTCGGAGTACATCCGCCGCATCAGCCGTTCGAGCTGCGGCACATATTCCGCATGAGCCTGCCCGGGCGTGAGGACGTTCAGCACCACGGGCGACCGCGCCAAATCCAACCGCATGTCGTGGCGCGCCCGGAGCGTCAGCCAGATCGGCTCGCCTGCGGCGTAGACCAGATCCGGCACGTCGAAGGTCACCGCCAGGCGCCCGCCCTCCACGCGGCCGACCACCCGAAAGACGGTCGCGTAGTTGCGCCGTGGCACATGGGGCGTAAGACCCCGGTCGGTGTAGGTCGTCCAGCGGATATCGACGTCCAGCTCCCCCGGCCGGCGCAAGGTGACCTCGATCATGTCGCCTTCCTCGGCGCCGGAGAGAGCGAGGTCCAGCGTCAGGCCCGCCAGTCCGTACTCATCCTCGCGCGGCGTGGCGAACACGTTGAGATACTGCTCGGCCGGCAGGGCCATCTCGCCCGCAGGCTTGGCGTCCGCATCTGCGGCCGGCGAAGCGACGACCGACGCGCGGTGCTCCTTCGCCCCGAAGGCCGACGCCACGTCTTCCGCCACCGCCTCCGGCGGATCGGCCCGCGCGATCGCCATCTCCACGCGCTCGCCGGGCAGCACGCCGCCCTCGCTCAGCCCCAGGAGCTGGATCTCGTTGAGATGGGCCTGGGCGCCGTCCGGGACCTCCAGCAGGAGCTCGCTCACCGTCGTCGGCCCGAACCGCAGCGAGGTCACCAGCTCTCGCTTCGGCTTGCTCTCGGCCAGCAGACGCCGGGCGCCGCCCCCGCCCGCAAGTAGGGTGCGTGAAACGCACCATCCCCGTGCGTCGCCAGGGGTGAGTGCGCAAACTCGTTGGTCGAGCGTCGGAATGGTGGGAGGAGAGATGGTGCGTTTCACGCACCCTACTTGTGCCACGGCGAACAGCTTCGCCTCGCCCAGGCTCATCCCGGGCCGCATCGAGTGCACCAGCGCCCAATTCGCGCTCACGGGCCGTTCGAGTCGCACGCGCACCTCCTCGCCGCGCGTGAGCACCGACGTGTCGAGCTGCCCGTCGACCGGCACGAGCGAGGCCGGGGGGATTCGCAGTAGCGCGTCGGTCCAGACGTCGGCCACGTCAGGCACGGTCACCGTCAGCCCGTCGAAGCTCGGCGTGGCCTCGCCCGCGGGCCACGAGAGCGCCTCGATTCGCTCGATGGCCAGGTCGTCGTAGTAGAACCACTCGCTTCCACCGAAGAAACCGCGGAGCGTGAGATTGAGGGTCTTCGCATGGACGGGCGCCTGGACGACCGTCTGCCAGCGGGTCCACGCGTCGGCGGTGACGTCCTCGAGCTCGGCCGCCTGCACGTCGGCCCGGCCACCGTCCGCGTCGAGGAAGTAGACCTTGATTTTCGGCGTCTCCGTTCCGCCCGGCTCGACCCGCCGGATCCAGCCCGTGATCCGATACGCCCCGCCCCCGTCGACCGCCACCCGCTGCGAGGCCGCGTCGTCGAACCTCGCCTTCGCACACCGCCGCCCCGAGTGCGCCGCGCCCGGCTCCTCCATCACCTCCGCCCCGCCGCTGAAGGTCCAGCCCGTCGCCGTCCCCCCATCGCCCTCCTCAAACCCCGGGCTCCGAAGCCCCTCCTCCCCCCACGCCGCCGCCGAGCACGCCACCAGCCCGCACGCGACGATGATCATTCGCCACATCTCGACTACTCCTGTTGGGCCTCATCGGCTTCGAACTTCTCAAGCACTTCCTCCACAAACGCCCTCTGCTCCGGCGGCAGCGGGTCGAGCCTGGAACGATCCCCGGTCTGGAGAATCTCCGCCACGGGCCGGAAGAACTCCAGCCTCTCGATCACCTCCGGCGGTTGGCCTTCGCGCAGGCAAGTCCACACCCGCGGCCAACCTGATTCCATACCGCCTAGCGCAAGTCGAAGCAACACCCCTTCGATCTCTTGGGCGCGTTCGGCGGGCTCCAGGTGGGCGAGCGCGTCGGTGGTAGAACGGGAGACACGCTCGATGCAGGTGTCGTCCTCGATCTGAGACGCGATCAACAACGCTAAGAAGAGCGCGTGTGTGCGTACTTTCTTCTCGGCCTCGAACACCATCATGGCGGCGAGGAAGTCTTCGAGACATCGGCCAGTCTCTCCCACACTGAGTCGTGAAATCCCACGCAAGACAAGCGCTCGCGCTGCCGCCGCTCCCGAAGTATCGCTGAGTTCCAAGACGGCGGTGTAGTCCGCGATGGCACCCTCTGGGGCACCCTGCATGCTCTTGCTCACTCCACGGCTGAAGAGCGCCAGGCCAAGTAGACTTGTGGGTGCAGCTTCAACCATCACGGTGACCGTGTAGTCCGCGATTGCGTCGTCGCTTTCGCCCTGTATGCCTCCGCTCATACCGTGGTCTTGGAGCACATGAGCAACTCCCTCTGTAGGCGCGCCTTCAAGGTCCAGAACGGCGCTGTAGTCCGTGATCGCGCCGTCCATGTCGCCTTGCGTACGTTTGCAGTCACCGCGACCGAGGAGGGCCTTGGCCCTTTCGGCCGCGGGCGCACCTTCGAGCGCGACCACCGCCGCATAGTCGGCAATCGCGCCATCTGTGTCGCCTTGCGTCTGTTTGCAGTCACCGCGACTCACGAGGGCCTGGGCTCTTTGGAGTGGGGGGGCACCGTCAAGCGCGACCACCGTCGTATAGTCAGCAATCGCGCCATCTGTGTCGCCTTGCGTCTGCTTGCAGTCACCGCGACACACGAGGGCCTGAGCCGTGAAGACTGGGGCGGCGCCTTCGAGGGCGACAACGGCGGTATAGTCAGCGGCCTCCCCCGTCGCGTCCCCCTGTATTCCTCTGCACGCGCCGCGCGCAAGAATTGCCGCCGCTCGACGTTGCATGTCGCTCGCTTCCGACATCGCGACGTAGTCGAGATGGTGACACGCAGTGTCGTACCTGCCACTCGAGAGCAACGTCAGGCCGAGCCAGAGATGGAGAGTCAGATCACCCGGGCTCCGCTCGATCGCCGCCTGGATCGCTCGGATCTCGGTGTCCAGGTCGTCGTGCTCGCGGGACCATCGGCCCAGGCCCACGTACGCCGCGGCTTCGTACCGCGAGAGGTCTCTCACGCGGATGTGGCTATCTTCCGCAAGCGCCAACGCCGCCTCGCGGAGTTGGCCGGTCTCAAGCCACGTGCGCACGACCAATTCCTGCGCCTCGGCATGGTGTCCGGTTGCGGCGAGCGACGCATCGCGGGCGGTCTTGCCGGTCGAGGCGAGGGCTTGTTCGGCAAGGCGCTTCACGTGTCGAAGCCGTTCCTCCTCGTCGAACCAGACGCGAAGCACCTCGACGAAGATCTCGATCCGGCGCCGGCCCGGACGCAGGTAGCGCATCTGGTACCAGGTGCAGAAAAGCTGGTCGGGGACCGTATAGTAGGCGGGGCGGCCCTTGCCGCCGCCGCGGACTTCCACGACCTGCATCGCCTTCAGGCGCGGCAACTGGGTGGTCACCGTGTTGAGCGACAGGCGCGCGGCCCGGGCGATCTGGCTCGGCGTGGCCGTGCCGCCGGAGCGCATCAGGGCGTCGAGGATCTTGCTCTGCTGGTCGGAGAACTGGTGCTCCAGGACGTCCTTGAGCAGAGGGGTCAGCTCGTCGACCAAGGCCCGGAGGGTCTCGACCGTCGACGCGAGATTCCCGTGGGCGAGCGCTTCGTAGAGCATAAGCACCATGCGCGGGTTCCCGCCGGTCAGCCGCGAGATGGCCTTGATCCGGCCCTTGTGCCGCTCGTACTGCGCGTCGAACTCCTCGTTCCCGTCGTACTCCGCCCGGCGAAACAGGACGGCGGCCACCTGGGCGTCGTCCAAGCGGTCCAGCGGCACGGGGCAGAAGTAGTTGAAGAAGGCTTCGTCGTAGACGCGGAGCGCCTCGAACATCTTCACGGCCGTGCCGACGATCATGATGAACGGCCCGTCCATGAGCAGCCGCCGCAGGGTCCGTTGGCCCGGCTCGTCCAATCCGCGGTGGAAGACCAGATCGAGGTTCTCGACGAACAGCACCAGGCGCCGGTTCTGCTCGTGGGCGATTTGCCGGAGACCGCTGACGGCCAGCTCCCGGCTCTGCTCGTCGTCCATCTCGCCGGCCACGCGCTCGTGCCACTCCGCTGCCCCCGGCACGCCGTCCTCGGCCATCTCGTGGAGCGCTGCCGCCAGGAGGTCGCGGAGCGAAGTGATGCCCGGCAGCTCTTCCGGAAAGCGGACCGGGAGCCAGGCGGCGGAAAGCTTTTCATCCTCCCGAATGCGGAGGCAGAGCATCAGCACGATCGTCGTTTTGCCCGACCCGCGCGGGCCGGTGATCAGATAGCTGGTGAGCGTCTTCGAGCCGCACTGTCCGCGGAGCGACTTGACCAGGTAGTCGAGCGTGTGCTCCCGGGCTGCGAACGTGGCGCGGAGCTCCTCCTCGGGCATCTCCTGCGGCATGTACTTGTGGGCAACCAGCGCCATGGTCATTTTTCCGCGGCCGACGGCGCCTTGCGCCGAGGCGATCCGTACCAGCGCCGCCACCAGTCGCGCATCACGTTGAGCATGAAGTGGTACTCGTTGGTCCGTGTGTCGAGCACCAGGTACCAGTCGCATTCGAGGTCGGCCATCAGCTCGCTGAAGCCAAGCTCGCTGGCGCCGACCTTGGAGGGTTTTTGGTAGACGTCGTACATCGCACTCGCACTGACCCTTCCCTGGGAAGCGACCGCGTCAAGCACGACGACCGCCCTTCGCTCCAACCGTTTCCCATATCTGGCGAGGCGCGACCGGTAGTGGTCGAAGTAGTGCTTGCAGGCGGGTCCGAGCACCCTGGTCTGATAGACGTGGTCGAGCGTCTCTCGACTCAAAGGATGCCGTTTGGCAGCCGGCAATTGGCCCAGTTGCGAGAAGAAGAGGTGGATGAAGTACGGAACGTGCGGGCCGATCAACTCGAGCAGGCGATGAATCAGCTTTTCGGTCAACTCAACGTCCATCGACTTGGCGAGGTCGGCCGCCAGACTCCGCGCCTCCGGCTCCGCGATCGGCTCGACGTAGAGCCGTTCGAAGTCGTTGAGCTTGTCGGGCGAATTGAGCCGCCGAAGGATCAGGTCGATGCCCGTGCTCCCCCCGACGATGAAGCGATGCCGGCGCAGCTTGTCTTTCCTCTGGAGGCGCACGGAGCGGAACCAGGCCAGAAAGCTCCGGGCCTCGTCGTCCCCGTGCTTGTTGCTAATCTCCTCCAACATGGCCGGCAATTCGTCGAAGATGAACACGAGCGCCGGCTCCGCCTTCTCCAGCTCGACGACCAGCTTTCGCGCCGCGTCGCGCCAGCTTTCGGCCATCGACTCCTTGAACTTGACCTTCGCCCCCTCGAACCCGGCTTCGTCGAACGTCTCCTTGAACCAATCGGTCACGCCCCGAGGCAGCCCACGCACCGTGGCGAGGAATGCGCGAAGGCGGCTCCGCGACATCAGCTCCTTCACCAGCCGCCAGACGAATTCGTCAGGCGAATCGATGTCCTCCAGCTCCAGATAGACGGGCAGATGGCCTTCCTGGGGTCGACTGAGCACGTGGTTCATCACGCCGGTCTTGCCGAACCGCCTGGGGGCGAGCAGGAGGATGTTGTTGCCCCGGATCTGCCGCCACAGGTGATCGATGAGATCGCTCCGGCCGTAGAGTTCCTCGGGCTCTGGGACGTTACCCACGATGTTTCGTGTTGCCATGGGTGCACCCCGAAGGAAGTAACAGATTTGTTGTTTCGTCGGAAGTATTATAACAACAACGGTGTTACTGTCAACCGGTGTGTCTCTATCCTGTTTCTCAATAAGGACTTATGGCATTCACCATGGGGCGCGGAGGCGTCCCTGCCCGGCAAGGCGCGGCGTGCTGCATCGCCGCCCGCCGGGCCAGGCTTCCCGTCGCGTAGGATGTCGCAGCGACGATGCCAAACCGCTCGGCCGGCTAGGCTTCTTCGACGAGCTCGACGCCGAGGGCCTTGCATAGTTCAGCGACCGGCTCCTTGAGATCGCCGTAGAACGTGACGCGGTGCCAGCCGTGGCGCCAGCCGTTGAGGAGCCGGTCGATGTCGCCCTGGACCTCGACCGCCAACTTGGTGCGGCATGCCCGGTCGATGTCGAGGTTCGCCACGGTCTTCCCCTGGTGGAGGATGGCCAGCTTCGCCTGGGGCATGAACTTCAGCGTCGTGGTCATGTGGCCCAGCGGCATGAGCGAGCGCACGGCCGCGCCTTGGCGGTCCTCGGAATGGCTGCGGACGTGGAACGGGTTACTCGGCCCCTCGGGACCGAAGACCTTCCACGGCGCCACGCAGTGGGCATAGATGATCTGGCGCTTCGACGTGTCGAAGACCGGGTCGGAGATGAAGCCGGGCCGTCCGGCCAGATGCCCCAGCGCGACCATGGTGATCGTCGACATCAGGTCGGCCTCGCAGGCGCCTACCTGTCCGCCGTTGTTGAACTCGCAGAACCCCAGGCAGGGATAGGCCTGGAGATGACCGCCGTAGAACCCACCCAGGCAGTTGATGGCGATGGCGTCGGCGCCGTGCTGTTTCATCAGCTCCTTCATTGCCAGGTACATCGCGCCCGAGTCGACGATTGCTTTTCGATTCGGCTCGATGACCTTCTCGGCCTGGCCGATCCAGCGGTCGGCACACTCCGCCGCCTCGTCGCGATCGGCCTTGAGATACATGCCGTGGAGCGTGGGGAAGTCGATCGGCACGACGGGCGTGCCGAAGACCTCGTCGATCGCCGTGATCAGCCCCTTCGCGTTCCGCCCGACGACCAGGATCTTCGACTCGCGGAGTCGCTTGAGGCAATCGCGGACGTCGGCAACCTGGACGGCGTCGGCGGCGCACGACAGGTCTCCGGCCGGCGGGATGGTCTTGCGCCGCACGGCGTCGGCGGCGGTGAAGAAGTCAGCGGCCGTCGCACCCGGCTTCTTCAAGACGGTGAAGCAACGGGCCGCGTCGGCAAGCTCCTCCAAGCGAGAAGTGGAGACGCCCACGATCGGCCAGCCCTTATCCCTGGCGAGGGCGTTTGCCCCGAGGAAGTTCCCGGTCCCGGCGTACAAGTGGTCGGCCAACACGGCCGGCCTGCCCGCGCCACCCAGAAGCGAGATCATCTCCGGCCCGCCGCCACGGCAGCCGACGAAGTAGACGAAGTAGCCGTCGACCTCGGCGTCGCCCTGCATGACCTGCTTGGCTTCCTCGTCGTTCTTGATCCAGACCGGCAGGAACTCGATCTGGGGACACTGCTCGCTGAGCGCTTGCTTCACCCGGGTCTTCTCGCCGTCGTAGTCATACCCGATGTTCGGCCAGGTAATAATGTCCGGCGTGGGGTGGCAGAAGACCAGGCGAATCCGCGGCTTGTCTCGCTGCTGGCTTGCCGCGGCGGCGGGCGCGAGCGACGCGAGGCCGGTCGCCCCCGCGGCGCACGCTGCGCAGCGGGCGAGGAACCGTCGACGGGAGAGGGCGCAGCACGCACAAGACGACTTCCGCAACGTGTTGATCGTGTTCTGGTTCATGGCGGTGCCTCCGAAAGCTTGAGGGTTGGTACTTGCAGCACGCGGAGCAGGCAGTAGCGAACATTGCTGGCCGCGGAGCGCAGGTCCCGTCGGCCGCCCTCCAACGTATCAGGCCCACCCGCGGTGTCAACTGCCACGGCTTCTCTTGGGCAAACGCTCCCGTGTTCGTGGCGAGATCTTCGGAACGGCCTGTCCCGACAGCTTCTGCGACGGCGCTTACGATGCGTCTTGCGAAATTGCGACGACACGCGCCATCGCGGCCGCGATGAAGTTGCCGTTGATGCTCATGGCCTGGCGGAACAATTCCCGCCGCTCGGGTCCCTCGGGCAACAGGACGGCCAGCGAGGATAGCAGCCGAGACCTCAGATCAGGCTCGTCGGTGCACGCCAATCCACTACGGAGCGCGCGCTCGGCTTCCTCCTTGCGGTCGACCAGACTCAGCGCGTTTCCGTACGCCAGCCAAACCGGGCCGAAGTCTTCCAGTGCAGGGAGCACGGATTCGCAGAGTGAGACGATCTCGCCCGGCTCGAGGCCGCCGTCTTCAAGCTGTCGATGGAGAAGGAAGGCTTCGTGGGCGATAGCGCCTTCCGCCAGTTGACCGGCCAGCCACGCGTCGGTTCGGCAGTGGAACCAGCCGGGGGCGAGCCGCTCGGTCTCCAGGAAATGCTTGCGGGCCTCCTCGTAGCAGCCCATTTCCAGAAGGCACATGCCAACCTGGTAGGGCGGGTCGGGATCGTACGGGTCCACCTCCATGGCCTCTGCGAACAGCTCCATCGCGTCGGCATGGGATCCGGCCGAGGCCAGCTCGCAGGCCTTGGCCGTGAGCGACGTTGCCAGCGCGAGCGTGGGCCGGTTCCGCACGAAGAGGAATTTGTAGTGGCCGTCAGCCTGACAAGTGAACTCGTCGAGCTCCTGGGTGTCGGTTTCCGTCTGGACGACGACCCGGTTCAACGGCTCGCCGGCGCGAATCTGCGAAGCCCATTTGCGATAGTGGGCGGCCTGTTCCGCGTCGCCTGCCTGGTCGTGAAACTCCGCGAGTTGGAGGGCGTAGTCGGCGGCACGATCGGTCTGGCCAAGATATCGGTGCACCTCGACGAGATTGCCCAAGTAAGCGAGAACGCCTTCCGTGTCGCCGATGCGCCGGCAGACGTCCAACGCCGTCTCCAGTCGCTCTTGAGACTCGGGGACTCGGCCGGAGTAGAATAGGCACGCGCCAATCTGTCCGTGAAACATCGCCGTGTACCGTTCCGCCCCCGTGCCTTGGCAACTCTCGATCGTTTTCAGGCTCTCGGTCAGAACCTCGATCGCTTCGGGGTACCTCAGCTCGGAGACGAGCTGTCCCGCCTCGTTGAGCTTCCGTTCCCATTGCACAAGCGGGTTGGCGTCGTCCGGAACGACCAGGATCTGCATGGGGCCCGGCTCGCCCAATTGCTCGGCATAACATTGGGCCACGGCGATCATCGCAGCCATGTAGCGGTCGGCCTTCTCCCGATCGGCACATACTTCCTCGGGCACGGTACGCCACGCGAGGAATAGCTCGTTGGCCCTCGAACGATACCGCCGGCACAGTCGGACAAGCCTCGCCTGCGAGCCGGACTGCACCGCCTGAAAGAATCGCTCCCGGAGGGCGTCACTCGGCTCGTCCAGCGGACCGAGGCTGCCACGGCGAAAGAAATCGAGCAGTCCCATAGCAGTTCCTTTCGCAAACCGGCACTACCGGGGCGGTGTGGGTACACGCGCCGTCCCAGCCGCGGGCGCGACCTATGGGATGCACAGGCACGCAGCCGTCTCACTCTTGCTCCGCGGGTGGGCGCTCGCGCGACAGGGGCAAGTCGAAGTAGACCACCCCGTTCTTGTCCACCTCGGTGCTGATCTGCTCGGTGCCGATCAGCATCCCTCGGGCCAGCGAGTGACAGTTGAAGATCTCGTTGCGGAACCAGTTCTCGGGCGGGTGCTCCCCCCGGCCGCCAATCACCTCGTCCCTGACGACCGATCCGTCCGGCGCGACGACCAGGAACTGCGCCGGGTGGACGAAGACCATGTAGCGGCGATTCTCGCGAGCGCGGGCCTGGATCGTGCGGTTGTTGCCCGGCCCGAACACGCCGCCGGAGAGAAAGACGACGAAGTCGGCCCCGGCGTCGCACGTCCGCCGGACGACCTCCGGGAACGTGCGATCGTAGCAGATCCGCGGCCCGATGCGGCCGTACTCCGTGTCGAACACCTTGGCCCCCTCGCCGGCCGTGTTGCGTAGGGCCTCGAAGCCGATCTTCTCCTTGCGATACTTGCCGATGAGGTTACCGTCGGGGCCGATCATAGCGGCCGTGTTGTAAGTATTCTCGCCGTCGATCTCGGTCAGCCCGACGGCCAGGTAGACACCCAGCTCCTTGGCCAACGCGCTCAAGCGATCGTAATACTCGCCGCCGGGGACGCGCTCGGCCAGCGACCGGTACACGTGGAGCGGGATCGTGCAGTCCTCGATCATGTAGCCGTCGAGGAAGCCCTCGGTCGTGACGACGATCCGGGCGCCGCCCGCGGCCGCCTCGCGGATCATCTTTTCCCCGCGGCGGCAGTTGGCCTCCTTGTCCATGCGGAGCCACTTGAGCACGATCCCGGCGATGCGAACGCTCTCGGGCCTCGCCGCGTCCGGGCCGCCGGCGCCCGGCGACGCTTGTGCCGCCGTCGTTGTTGCGGCCGGCAGCCCACAGAGAACCGCGGCCAGGAGGACACCGCCGTAAGCGACCGATTTTGGCATGATCATGGCTCCTCGGGCTGCGACCGGGCGATTGGTTTACGATCAGCGCTCGTTGGCGTCACTCCCCCGGCCTGACCGTGAACACGTGCTCCGGCACGAGCGACAGAACCGGCGGCACGTTGGCCGAGAAGCGGATCGAGTAGTCCTCGACGACGCCCTCGTCCGCCTTGGCCGTGGCGAGCGACCACGTCTTGCCGGCGTGATCCCCGGCGGCCACCTTGATCTCGACGGTTGCGCCGGCGAGGGTTGTCTGGCCGGTGGCGACCTGCTCTCCATCCGGGCGCATCACGTTCACCCGCACGGTCTCCGCGCCCGATCCTTTCGCGGCAATGGCAAACTCGTCGACGCCCTTCGGTACGTGAAAGTACATCGGCCGGGCGACGTAGATCAGCGACGCCCCCTCGCTCGCGAGAATCCCCGCCGGCACGTTGGCGCTCAGCATCGTGTACGCGCAACTGCCCGAGGAGACGCCCAACAGGTAGACGCCGTCCTGCTCGGGCGTGAAGCGGACGGTGCCCGACGCGTTGTGCGGCATCGTGCCCGAGGCGATTCTCTCCATGTTCGTGTCCCTCACGTCCCAAACCAGCATGGAGACGTATCTCCCCACCGGCACGTTTCGCAGCGCGAGCTCCACCGGCTGACCCCGCTTGGCCGCCAGGAGCATCAGGTTGTCGTTCCGGAGGGTCACGCGACCGAACTCCGCCGTCGCGCCGGTCACCTCGGGCGGAGCCACCCTGACGCCCCCACCGGCCTTCTCGAACACGTCGAGCACCCACTGCTCGGGCGTCTGGCGCGGCTCGTGCCACGCCTGGAGCCGGCCCGCGGCGATCTGGTCGTTGGCCCATTGGAACCACCGGAAGTAGTCCGGGTGCTCCTTGTCGTACTTGATCCCCTCATAGAAGACCCAGTATCCGCCGGTCAGCTCCGAGATCATCACCGCGTTTTTGCCGCAGAACTCCGCGTCCGCGCCCCGCACCACCGGGTCGATCCCGCCCGAGTAGATGAACGGGATGTGCGCCGCCTGAGGGACCTTCATCCCGTCAAGCAGCTTCTGCCGGTTCGCCTCGAGGGCTTCGTGCTGCGGCAGGAACCGCGACGGCCGACCGTACACCCAGGGGTCCGCGAGGATGATCGGCGCTTGTTCGGTCGACCATTCCGGGTAGCAGGCCTCGACCATGAAGGGCGTGCCGGGCGAGGGATAGATGCAGAACTGGAACCCGGGGTCGTGCTTGTCCACCTCTTCGCGGAGCGCCCGGCATCGCTTGCGCCAGTGGTCGATCTGAAACGCCGCGAAGTCGTCGTGCAGCCCTCGCTCTTCGAGCCACGCCTTCCTCGCGCCCGGCTCCGGCGTCGCCGGCGCCAGCCCCTTCGAATCGAGGAACGGTTTCAGGATGACGTCCTCGTAGGTGATGCGGTAGAGGTTGCCTTGCCCGCCGCGCCAGTAGTTCTCGTAGTCGAGGAAGACGCCGAGGACGCGGTCGGTCTGGGCACTCAGCTTCGCGTACTCGACGACGTGCTTCGTGGTCCACTGCCAGAACTCGTCGGACGCGGGGCTCCAGAGCGGCTGCTCGCTGCCGCCGGCCCAGAGCACGCGCTTGCCGTCGGCCTCCGGTCCCCGCGGCGCCTCGAGGCTTCCGCGCATCCACGGCATGTGGAAGATGCCGTAGTTTTCGCACCACTGGGTGACCTGGCGCACTTCGTCGAGCCGGTCGTGGCCGCATCGCGGCGAGAAGACGTTGAACCCGGCTTCGGCCGCCTCCCGCACGATCCACTCCTTCGTCACCCAGCCCTCCTCCGGCTGCATCACCTTGTCCACGAGGATCCGCAGCTTCTCGGTCCGCCCCAGGTCCCCACGCTTGGCTTCCCGGCCGTCGGCGCCACGCGCGCTAAGAAACAAAGCAGCCACGGCCGTTATCGCAACGAGCATGCGTCGGGTCATCTCGCTCACTCCTCGCCCGGGGCTTTACGAAGGTACCGGCATCGGCGGTCAACGACACTCGTTCTCAACGTGTCCAGTGTAGCCCTTCTGGTACGCACAAGCCAACGCATGGGCGTTGCCTCGGCAATCCCTGTGTAAGCGTTTGCCCAGCCGTTCCGGCACCTCGTTATGACGTCTTCCGTCGCAGTCGGGCGATCAGACGCTCCGCGTCCGGACACCGCCGGAAGGAATGGCCCCACAAGCAGTCGCGTGGGCTGGACGCGAAGCACGGGAACGAGGGGCCCCGGGACGGGTTGGACGAATGCTCACGTCGCCATTGACGCAAGTCCTTCTGTATCATGGCATTCAGAGAAACGGAATTGGCGTTTGCCGGCGGCTGGCCCTGTTAGAGAGGCTGGTCGACCCGGCGATCGACCGCGCACCGATCGAACCTTGGCCACCGGCGAGTTTGTCCGCCGGGGGAGAGAACCTGGTCATGGTGGGCCAAAGCGGCGTCGGGAAACGCCATCTCTTGCCAGGCGCTGTCGAGGCGTCTTCTGTGAGCCGGGATACCGCGTTCAGCACACCACCAGTGCTTCAGTCGACGGCTACCCAGGTTGGCGGAGCGTGGAGCGTCGGCTGTCGGCGTGCTCATCCGCGTACGTTCATTACAATCGGCACAGACGGTCATCCACCATCCGGACCACAAAGACAATGCTCACAGACATAGACCATGCGACAACGGCATAGCTCATGATTCGGGGGAATCGATGGTTCCCCGCGCTACCGGCCGTGACACGCCCGTGCTCGATCATCTGCAACGACTCCTCTCGTCGCGCGCAGCACCGAGCACCGAAATCCGGACCAGAGACCGGAGAACCGATAACGTCGCAGCGTCAATTCCCCGAAATACCTGGTACAATTGCTAGCGAGGCAGGGCCTCAGACCGAGGCGAGAGTCCAGCGGCAGGGTTCGGGGTTCAGCACTCATGGGCAGACGGGGAACTCCGAGTGCCGAACCCTGAACCCTCGACCCCAACCACTCAACCCGCTCGTCGGTCTGAGGCTCTGCCTCGCTAGAGCTTGGCTCAGAGTAGTCCGGTGGACCGAAGCCGGAGGATTCGGCTTCCGTCCGCACGGTTCCGAGATGACTGGTTGCGGAGAAGGGACAGCGGCAGGCGTCCTTCTCTGTGCAATTCGCGGTGATCCGCATGATGGTACGACGGAGTCCAGCCCAGACGATCGGCGCATCGCCTACGGGCAACAACGACACGCCCGGCTGGCCTTGCCGTCGCCACTACGTGGTGCTGGGGCTGATCTTCGCTGCCGTCGCCGTGTACGGGTCGCTGGTTCCGTTTCGTTACCAGCCCCTGACGCTTCAAGAAGCGATCGAGCGATTCAGGCAGCTTCCCTATCACTCACTGGCAACCGGCGGGCGGGCCGACTTTGCCGCGAACTTCTTGCTGTTCGTGCCGATCGGCTATTGTTGGCTTGGGGCCTTTGTCGTCGACCGCCGATTCTCCATGCGGACCGTGGCTGTCCTGCCGCTGGTCCTCTTGCTGTCGGTCGCCTTTAGCATTGCTCTGGAATTCAGCCAGCTCTGGTTCCCGCTGCGCACCGCTTCACGAAACGATGTCGTCGCGCAGGCGGTTGGGACGGTGTTTGGGATGGGCTTATGGCTGGCCATCGGGCAAACGATCACAGATTGGGTTCGGTCGTTGGCCCTGTCGGCCCGTCCGCGAAGGCTTGTCGACTTGCTTCTTCTGACCTACTTCGTCGGGCTGGTGATCTACAGCCTGCAACCGTTCGACCTGACGATCAGCGTCACCGATCTGGTACACAAGTACCGCGAGGGCAGGATATCGCTTGTGCCGTGGGCGGACGTGGGTACGGGGCTCACGTTTCTCTACGGATGGCTCTACCACGCGGGGATCTTCGTCCCCGTCGGGATGCTGGCTGCAACCTGGCTCACTCGCGAGGGGCGCCCCGTGCGGTCGCTCTTCGCGAGCTTGATCGTCGGCGGGTTGGCCGTCCTGGCCGTCGAGCTGGGCCAGTTGGTGGTTCTCAGTTGCCCGACGTCCGCCGGCGACTTGATCACGGGGACGGTGGGGGTTCTGGTAGGAGCGTGGCTGATGCGGCGCTGGCGCGGCTCAGGTCCGGACGACGGCGCGCAGCCCTTTTCCCGTGGAACGGCCCGGCGTGCGTGGGCGTGGCTTGGGTTGGCCGGCGTTTACTCGCTGCTGATCGCCGTCTTGCTGTGCGCGCCGTTCGAGCGGATCGACGACCCGGAGCAGATCAGGACGCGGTACGAGGGATTCTTCTGCATCCCGTTTGCCGCGCTCTCTCGCGGGTCACATCTTGACGCGCTCTTCGACGCACTGAAGAAGGTGTTGTTTTTCGCACCACTGGGAGCCCTGTTGGCCCTGGCCGTGGTGCCCCTGTCGGTGACTCATTCCGTCCGCCGAATCCTGCTGGCCGTGCTGTTGTTAGCAGTGGCAGGGATGGGAGTCTCGATCGAGATGGCGCAGTTGTTCCTGTTGCCCCACATGCCCGACGTCACCGACGTGATCCTCTACACGGCCGGCGCCGCGATCGGGATGGTCGTTACGTTGCGGGTGATTGGCCCTCAGGCCGCGCGATCATTCACACGCAAATGATGATTCGCACGGAGTGCCGCAGCCCCGGTTTCCGAACGAGAACTCCACGCCCAGGACCACACCGTGATAGAACGCGTGGTCCAGGTTAGAGTCGTACTTGGTTTGCACGTAAACGGTCGCCACCTCCTTGAGGTGGAACGCCTCGTACCCCGCGAACACCTTCACGTTGCAGCACGGCTTGTAGACCGCCATCAACGCCATCTCCGTGACGAACGCACTCTGGCACTTCCCCTTGTCGTCCCAAAGACGCGTATCCAAGTCGCCATTGGTACGAAGGGTCCAGTTCATGTGATTGCCGCCGATGCCTGCCTTGACCAGTCCTTCCACGCGGAATTGACAGCACGGCTCCCACAGGACCCCCTCGGCACCGAGCTGGAAACTGTAGAGATTGTTGTTTAGCGAAAGCATTCCCCTTTGCCTCGCGATGAGCGGGCCCTGGACGAGGGTCACCCTCGTGAAGAGTTCCTCGTTCAGTTCCGTCCAACGGACGCCGACGATCCCCTTCAAGTTGCCGTTGTCGCACAGCGGCCAACGCAGGTTGAACTCCAGGCTTTTCAGGTCGTTGCTGTACCGTGCGTAAAGGTCGTCGAATACGAACTGCCCCCAGTACCACGTCGGCGACACCGGGGTGCTGTCGTGCGCTTCGGCAGTGCCCGTGTAATTGTCGATGCTGAAGTACTCGACCTCCAAGTCCCACCCGCAGTCCATGTGCCTGATGAGCTCGAGCCACGGCCCGGAACCCCAATCCACGTCGATATCGGACGAGCTCATCGTCTCGCCCTCCGCCCCTTGGGCGAGCATCATTTTTGGCATGTCGTTCCGCTGCTTGATCACTGCACCCGCGCCGACAGTCCACCGGGGGCCACAATACTGGTAGAGCATTTCGCAGGAGTCGCTCGCCGCAATGCACGCGTCGTCGTCGGCAAGCGTCAGACTGTTATCGGCCTGTACCGCTTCCTGGTAGCTTGAAAGCAGGATCGAATTTCCTGCGATCCGTTCTTCGGCGAACGCCGCGGTGGTTCCCGCCAGTGCGACAACCGCCAGAACCGTGACCAGAGCCAAGATCTTTCTCATTGAGTCTCCCCCCACTGAAGTCGCGCGAACGGACCGGGCCCGCTGACTCGCGCCGACGGCCGCCCGTTCTGCGTTGTCTCCATACCGTTGGTACGAACTCTTGCTCACTGCTGAAGATGCCGGAACACACATCGTGAGAGCCACCCGAGGGCTATCGTCCTCGCAACAGAGCATCACCTCGAAACGCAATCGGCGGTCGCGGCTCCGGCACTACCTCCGCCAGCCCGCAGAATTCGCACAACACAACTGACGGACTCGATCAGCCTCAAACGGCGCGATTCAGACTTTCGCCCTGCTAGGCAGTCTCCCTACATTTGATCGACTAGCTACGTCCCGGGCATTCGCTATTCTTCCTTCGATCCCGATGTTCGCGCGATGAGACTGGACCGAAGCTGCCGTCAAGGTTTGCCCTGTTTTCCCTGCCCGTCTTCCGCATGGCTTGAACTGCGCCTTGTGAAGGCCGGGGCAAGAATGTCCGGAATCCACGGCGGGAAAGGGCCGGCGCCTGCGAGCGCCCGATCTTGGGGGCATGGATTCTGGAGGGTCGTCCGTGGCGGGTATCCACAAGGCTCCACAAGCTGCATTTCACCCCGCGGGGCACACAGGCGTGAGAGACTGCGAACGTCAGAAAGAGCGTAAGCGCCCGACATAAGCACTGTTGACGACTGGGGTAGCCTGGTGGGTAGTTCTGTTTTCTCCCACCCTGTATCAGGAGGCTACCCAGTCATGGCTCGACCAGTGAATCAGGTCCTTTGGGACCAGTGGCGGCAGCGGATGGAGAGGCAGCGTGAGAGCGGGCGGTCAATCGCCGAGTTCTGCCGAAGGGAGAATGTCTCGCCGGCCACATTCCACG
>DATKZH010000068.1:0-34647 GCA_035528065.1 Thermoguttaceae bacterium
ATAACACCCCGGCATAAGTGACGCTGATGTCGCAAGCCATTGACGTGAACGAACATAGCGTACGAGGATCGGATGCGCAAGAGGCGCGTTATGCGGCGATTTCGTCCGCGTAAGATGCCACCTGAAGGTATATGCGGAAAACCTTATACAGACCAAGTTACATGGCTGAAGCTGTCGCCTTATCAACAAGAGCCCAGAACATGGATTCCGACGACGAGAATTCGATTTTGGCACAGGGTCTGATAAAGGAATTCGCGGAACACTGCGCCGCTGCTGCAGACAATGTCACTGTCCGCTTGTTTGGTGTCCAAGACAACGAGGTCAAGCGCGATCGCACGGGCGTCCTGTACCGCGTGGCTGATCAGCACTTCATTCTAACGGCCGGTCATGACCTCCAAGGGATAGTTGAACACGACATCCCACTATTCCTCTTGCCGACCTGGGCCGAACAAGAGCCAATACATCTTATTGATTGCCAGTTTCATGGCACCGAGACACACGGAAGGGACGTTGCAGCCATCAGGCTGACTGACCGCGTATTCCGGAGCCTCCCGCCGCCACTGGAATTCCTTGGGCACAACAGTGTTGACTTGAACACTGACCAGGGGAACGGTCCCTTTGTGATCTTCGGATATCCCATGCAATGGCCCGATCGACACGACGAGGGCATCCATCACACGAAGGCTATGGTCTTCGTTGCGCAGCCGTACACCGGGGAGCGACATCCGGATGCCTTCTACGATCCAAAAGTCAACGTGATCCTGGGCTTCGACCGCAATTCCGTCGATCTGGGCACGCAGACCGACTTCACTTTGCCTCATCCTCGAGGGATCAGCGGGTGCGGGATTTGGCGAAGCGCCGATTGGCGTGAATTGCCGCGCAAATCATGGGCCGATGAAAAACCTCGGTTGGTCGGATTGCAGCATCACTATTTTAGGGACAGCAAGTACGTGCAAGGAACGTGGATCGCGTATGCCCTTGAGCTGATTGTTGACAGCTATCCAGAGTTGGGCAACTCCATGAATCTGATCTATCCGCGTTGATTACGCCATGTAACCAACCGCTGGACCGGAGCCGCCGATCCGGTCGAAACGAAATGGATCGGTGATTGGCGGCGGCCCGGTCACCTCGGCCGTTAGGCGTTCGTCAACGGAGTTTCGTCCAATCATGATACGTGATCCTGAAAGGGGCATATCAGCTGGCATCTGCCACAAATGCGGCGAGGAAGTTCCCTTTTGCGCCACCTTCTGCCCCGTCTGCGGTCAGCGCTTTGTGTACGCGCAACTCATGCCGGATATTCAAAGCTGGTTGGGGTTGTCCGAACAGCAACGCCACACTGTTTACCAAGAAGCACTTGCTGGGACTCTCAAGGATATTTGTGCGAAAGGAGACTGGAGGATCGGTTGTGTGAACAAAGGTAGTACCGAGTTGAGCGATCTTATCACCAAACCGACCATTAAAAACCACAAGATAAAGAAATCACCACGCTTGCCAGGTGATCGAGCGCCCGAAATGGAGCGCATCGCGCAGGCAATGATTTCTATGATCGAATACGAGAAGGAATACGACGAAGATGAACCTGTTTTTGAATTGTTTCAGCAAACTAACGTCTCCTCTCTTGTCGAGCCAACAAGAGAACTCATTGAGGCATGTAGAACTCTCTCCAATGAGCTACTTGCTTACTTGCGCCGGCACCCGGATGCTCTGTACCGTATCGACCCGAAAGTCTTCGAACAACTAGTCGCAGAGATACTGTCCTCATACGGGTTCGATGTCGACTTGAATGTCCGGCTACCCGCGGGTGAAGTAGACATAATAGCGTTGAGTCGAGATGTTTTCGGGAAGCGAATTGGCTATCTCGTAGAGTGCAAGAGATACGCACCCAGGCGTCATGTTTCTATTGGGCAGGTTGCGCGGTTGTACGAACTGAAGCGGGCCTCGGAGGGACAGTTGGGCATTCCTTTCGCCATGTTCGTTACGACAAGCGACTTTACGCGGGATGCTAAACACTTTTATGGAGGCCGCTGGGATCTGGATCTCAAGAACTGTGACGCGCTTTTGGAATGGCTTCGCACTTACGGAAACAGAAACGCCTAACAATCGGTTCGAGTCGGACGCTCGCAAAGCTCGCGCCGCTCAACCGAGCCGTTCGCGACTTCCTGGCTCGAGACGCTGCCAGGCGTGTCCGTACTTTTGCACTAGGGCCGAGTATGCGTTGCCATGTCCTACGCCGAGCTGCACACCAAGACGAACTTCTCCTTCCTCGAAGGGGCTTCGCATCCGGACGAGCTGGTCCGTCGGGCGGCGGAGCTGGGGTATGGGGCGCTGGCGGTTACGGATCGCAGTAGCCTGGCGGGGGTGGTTCGGGCGCATGGGGCGGCCAAGGAGGTGGGGCTGAAGCTGGTGATCGGGGCGGAGATTGCGCCGGCCGATGCGCCGCCGGTCGTGCTCTGGGCCACCGATCGGGCGGCGTATGGACGGCTGGCGAGCCTGATCACCCGGGGACGCCGCCGGGCGGAGAAGGGCGAGTGCCGGCTTGCGCTGGAGGACGTGGCCGAATACGCGGAAGGCCTGATCGCGGGCGTCGTTGCGAAGTCAGGAGTCGGGAGTGGGGAGTGGGGAGTGGGGTGTGGGGAGTCAGGAGTTGGGAGTCGGGAGTCAGGAGGAAGAGATTGCGGATTGAGGATTGTGCCTCATGCCCCATCCCTCACCAACTCTCATCCCTCATCCCTCATCCCTCATCCCTCATCTCCCATCCCTCATCCCTCATCTCCCATCCCTCAACCCTCATCTCCCAACCCTCAACCCTCATCCCTCAACCCTCAACCCCTATTCCTCAACCCTCAACCCCTATCCCTCAGCCCTCAACCCCTATCCCTGACCGCTGCCCCTCTCTCCGCTTATCGCGAGGTTTTTGGCGATCGCTGCTACCTGCTGGCCGAGCTGCACCGAGGGCCGGACGATCGGGGCGAGCTGGAGCGGCTCGTGGAGCTGGCGCGGCGCTCGGGCGTGCCTTTGGTGGCGGCGGGCGACGTGCACTACCACGTGGCGGAGCGGAAGACGCTGCACGACGTGCTGGTGGCCATCCGGCACAACACGACGGTGAGCGAGGCCCGGGGGCATCTCTTCGCCAACGCCGAGCGGCACTTGAAGACGCCGGAAGAGATGGCCGCGGCGTTCGCCCGGGCGCCGGACGCGATCCGTCGCACCGTCGAGATCGCCGACCGGTGCACGTTTTCGCTCGATGAGCTGCGGTACGAGTATCCCGAGGAGCTGGCCCCGCGGGGTGAAAAGCCTATTGCGTATCTCACGCGGCTTACCTGGGCCGGGGCAAGAAAACGCTATCCCCAGGGCATTCCCGAGAAGGTGCGGCGGCTGTTGGAGCACGAGCTGCGCCTGATCGAGGAGCTGCGTTACGAGGCGTATTTCTTGACGGTCTGGGACCTGGTGCGGTTCGCCCGGCGAAGGGGGATCCTCTGCCAGGGACGCGGCTCGGCGGCGAACTCGGCGGTGTGCTACTCGCTGGGCATCACGGCGGTCGACCCGGAGCGGATCGACCTGTTGTTCGAGCGGTTCGTCAGCCGCGAGCGGAACGAAGCGCCGGACATCGACGTCGACTTCGAGCACGAGCGGCGCGAGGAGGTGTTGCAGTATCTCTACGAGAAGTACGGGCGCGACCGGGCCGGGATGACGGCCGAGGTGATCACGTACCGGCCCCGCTCGGCCGTGCGCGACGTGGGCAAGGCGCTGGGGCTTTCATTGGATCGCGTCGACCGGCTGGCCAAGCGGATCGAGCATTCTCACGGCGAGAGCGGAAAAGGGGACAGGCACCTTTTGTGCGAAGCACCCTTCGGGCCTTTCAGGCAAAAGGTGCCAGTCCCCTTTTCCACCGACCTGGCCGAGCGATGCCGCGAGGCGGGCATCGACCCGGCGACGCGCGTGGGCCGGCAGTTGGTCGAGCTGGTCGGCCGGTTGGTCGGCTTCCCTCGCCATCTCTCGCAGCACACCGGCGGGATGGTGATGACCCAAGGCCGGTTGTGCGAGCTGGTGCCGATCGAGAACGCGGCCATGGACGGGCGGACCGTGATCCAATGGAACAAGGACGACCTGGACGAGCTGGGCATCCTCAAGGTCGACTGCCTCGCCCTGGGCATGCTCACCGCCGTGCGCAAGTGTTTTGAGATGGTACGGAAGCACTATGGGCGGGAGCTGACGCTTTCGAACGTGCCGGAGGGCGACGAGGACGTCTATGCGATGATCCGCCGGGCGGACACGATGGGCGTGTTCCAGATCGAGAGCCGCGCCCAGATGAGCATGCTGCCGCGGCTCAGGCCCCGGTGCTTCTACGACCTGGTGATCGAGGTGGCGATCGTCCGGCCGGGTCCGATCCAGGGCAACATGGTGCATCCGTACCTGCGCCGCCGCAACGGCGAGGAGCCGGTCACGTATCCCAACGAGGCGATCCGCGAGGTGCTCCAGAAGACGCTCGGCGTGCCGCTCTTTCAGGAGCAGGCGATGCGTCTGGCCGTGGTGGCGGCCGGGTTCACGCCGGGCGAGGCCGACGAGCTTCGCCGGGCGATGGGGGCGTGGCGGCGGCCCGGCTTGATCGACAAGTTCCGTCGGAAGCTCGTTGAGGGGATGCGCTCGACGGGCCTCTCGCCGGAGTACGCCGAGGCCGTGTTCCGCCAGATTCGCGGCTTCGGCGAGTACGGGTTTCCCGAGTCGCACGCGGCCAGCTTCGCGCTTTTGGTCTACGTGTCGGCCTGGCTGAAGCACCACTACCAGGCGGCGTTCACCGCCGCCTTGTTGAACAGCCAGCCGATGGGGTTTTACGCCCCCGCCCAACTGGTCCGCAACGCCCGGGAGCACGGCGTGGAAGTCCGGCCGGTGGACGTGAATTCTAGTGATTGGGAGAGCACGTTGGAGCCACCGGAGGGTTCAGGGTTCGGGGTTCAGGGTTCAGGGCTCAGGGGCCAGGGGCCCGAGGAGTCGGGAGTCGGGAGTGGGGAGTCGGGAGTGGGGAATGGCGAGTGGCGAGTGGCGAGTGGGGGGGCTGGAGGCGGGAGTTCTATTCATCCTTCATCCTTCAGCCTTCATCCTTCTCTTCGGCTCGGTTTCCACATGCTTCAGGGGACGTCGGAAGCACACGGGCGGCGGATTGAGGAGGCCCGGGGCGAAGGGCCGTTTCAGTCGCTGGACGATTTCACCCGGCGGACCGGGCTGGGCCGCTCGGTGGCCACGCGATTGGCCAAGGCCGGGGCGTTCGGTTCCCTGGGGCTGAACCGCCGGGAGGCCCTCTGGCATGCCATGGGGCAAGATCAGAAGGCGTTGCCGCTTTTCGACGGGCTCGATTTTGGTGGGGGGCTCGATTCGCGTAGGGTGCGTGAAACGCACCAAACCGAACACGAAAGAGCCGAAGACGAAAGAGGTAGCAGAGCAGACAGAGACACCGAAGAAGGCATGAACGAGGAAATGGTGCGTTCCACGCACCCTACGGTGGATCTGCCCAAGATGTCGGCGGCCGAGGAGGTCCTGGCCGATTACCGGGCCCAGGGCTTGTCGCTGGGGGCCCACCCGATGCAGTTCTTGCGGCGGGGCTTGGGCCAATGGGGCGTATCGCCGGCGTCGGGATTGGCGAGCGTGCCCAACGGCGGGCCGGTCCGCGTGGCCGGAATCGTCCTGGTCCGCCAGCGCCCCGGCACGGCCAAGGGGATCACGTTTGTCACCCTGGAAGACGAGACGGGCGTGGCCAACCTGATCATCCGCCCCGACGTCTGGAAGCGGTGGCGTTCGGCCGCCCTGGGGGCCACGATCCTCCTGGCCCACGGCCGGCTGCAACGTCAGGGGGGGGTGATTCATGTGCTCTGCACCAAGCTGGAGAACCTGTCCAACCGGATGAAGGAACTGGGATCGCGGTCGAGGGACTTCTGCTAGGAGCGGGCTGGCGTGCTGGATCGCCTGATCGTCGGAACAGCGGCTGGAAAGCCTCGCCAGGGTTCGCGCGACGGTGCTGCCGGGCAGGAGGAGTGCTTCCGTGCTGCCCAGCAATCACCCCCCATAGGAGGTGTCGATCTCGGTCCGCCTCGGTCGCATCCCGATTGACAATCCAGGTGGGCCGGAAGATGCTGATGCCTCATCCATCTCTCGGCGAGCGGGTCATCCGGTCGCCCCCGGGCACTTTTCCGGGCGATTTCGCCTGCTAGAATTGGCATTTGTCGAATACAAGGGGGCTGGGCTGGCCTGCTCTCTAAGCCCATTTTCTCGAATCGTGGGGCGACGCCCGGGCGTACGACGGCACCTACAGTGTCGTCCAGCCGATGATCGAGCCGCTCTACGGAGGCAAGTCGGCCATCGAGGTGCTGGCGACGCTGCTCGGCGAGGAGCCGTCCGAAGGGTCGGACCTGGTTCGGAAGCATTTCCCGATGGTCTTGGCGGAGCGACGGGCTCGCTCGGAACCGCAGGCGAGTACGGGAGATCCGCAAGCAACTGCGGACCGCACCGAGCGGGACACAGAGACCCATTGGCGGCAGACTCTGCACGACGGCCTGCTGGCCCAGAGCGAGTGGCGGGTTCTGGAAGCCGATGATCTCGCGCCACCCGAGCAGGCGAATCCCGAGTCGCCGCCGTCGAAGCCGGAAACCGAGAAGCTCGAGATCGTCTTCTGCCCCGACGCCAGGCTACTGGACGGCCGGTTCGCCAACAACGGCTGGTTGCAGGAGATGCCCGACCCGATGACGCGTCTCACCTGGGGCAACGCGGCGCTGGTGAGCCCGGCGACCGCGAGCGAACTGGGCGTGGAGGACGGGTCGCTCGTGAGGCTGGACTTCCGCGGCCGCGCCGTGGAGATCCCGGCGTACGTGATGCCCGGCCAGGCCGACGGCTCGGTGGCCGTCGAGCTCGGCTACGGGCGGACGGCGGCGGGGCACGTGGGCGGGCTGGAGGGCGAGGTCGAGCCGGTCGGCGTCGACGTCTACCGGCTGCGAACCAGCGACGCGATGCATTTCGCCACCGGGCTCACGGTCGAGCCGACGGGTCGCAAAGTCCGGTTGGCGACCGTTCAGGACCATTATGCCATCGACGCCGTGGGCAGACGCGCCCGAGACCAGCGCGTCGGCACGTTGATCCGGGAGACGACGCTCGATCACTACCGGGAGCATCCCGACTTCGCCAAGCACGCGGTCCATCACCCGCCGCTCGAGTCGCTCTGGAAGGAGCACGAGTACCGGGGCTATCGCTGGGGGATGGCGATCGATCTGTCGAAGTGCATCGGCTGCGGGGCGTGCGTGGTCGCCTGCCAGGCGGAGAACGACGTCCCGATCGTGGGCCGCCAGCGCGTCCTTCAAGGCCGGGAGATGCACTGGATCCGCGTGGACCGCTACTTCCGGGGCGATCCCGGCAGTCCCCGGGTGGTGATGCAGCCGGTCGCCTGCCATCACTGCGAGCTGGCGCCGTGCGAGCAGGTTTGCCCCGTTGCGGCGACCGTGCACGACGCCGAAGGGCTCAACGTGATGGTCTACAACCGCTGCGTGGGCACGCGGTACTGCGCGAACAACTGCCCGTACAACGTCCGCCGGTTCAACTTCTTCAACTACCACAAGAAGCTGACCGAGCCGGCAAGCGAAGTCACGAAGATGGCCTACAACCCCGAGGTGACGGTCCGCAGCCGCGGGGTGATGGAGAAGTGTACGTATTGCGTGCAGCGGATCAAGGCGGCCGCGATCGAGGCGAGAAACGGCAATCGACGCGTCGAAGACGGCGACGTGAAGACGGCCTGTCAGCAGGTTTGCCCCACGGGGGCGATCGCCTTCGGCGATCTCGCCGATCCGAAGAGCCAGGTCGCCCGAGCGGCCGCCCGCGATCGAAGCTACGCCATGCTGGGCGAGTTGAACGTCAAGCCGCGGACCGTGTACTTGGCGCGAATCAGAAACCCGAACCCGAGGCTGGGAGCAGCCGATCGCCACGGAGTGACGGAGGAGCACGGGGCGGGTTCGTGAGTCGCTCGGCTCGGACTCAACAGCCCCCTGGACGACATGAGCACCATCGCCCTACCGGCTGACGACAACACGACGAGCGATCCGACGCGGCGGGCGCCGCTGATGATCGGGCGCCACGACTGCGCGTCGGTGACGGAGACGGTGTGCCGGGTGGCCGAGCGCCCCGGGGCGTCGCCGGCGTGGTACGCGGCGTTTCTCGTCTCGGCGGGGCTGACCGGGGCCTTCTTCCTTTCGATCGGCTACTTGTTCGTCACCGGCGTGGGCGTGTGGGGGAACAACATGCCGGTCGCCTGGGGGTTCCCGATCGTCAACTTCGTGTTCTGGATCGGGATCGGACACGCGGGCACGCTGATCTCGGCCATCCTGTTCCTGTTCCGGCAGAAGTGGCGGACGAGCATCAACCGCTTCGCCGAGGCGATGACCGTGTTCGCCGTGGCCTGTGCGGGGATCTTTCCGGCGATCCATGTCGGTCGCGTCTGGTTCGTCTATTGGCTTGCGCCGTATCCGAGCCCGACGCAGGTGTGGCCGAGCTTCCGCAGCCCGCTCCTGTGGGACGTGTTCGCCGTGAGCACGTACGCCCTGGTTTCGATCATGTTGTGGTACCTGGGGATGATCCCCGACCTGGCCACGCTTCGGGACCGGGCCGGGACGCAGCTGCGGCAGTTCGCCTTCGGCGCGTTCGCCCTGGGTTGGCGGGGGTCGGCCCGGCAGTGGCACGTGTACGGGCGGGCGTACTTGTTCCTGGCCGCCTTGGCCACGCCGCTCGTGTTGAGCGTTCACTCGGTGGTCAGCTTCGACTTCGCCGTCGCGCAGCTCCCCGGCTGGCACACGACGATCTTCCCCCCCTACTTCGTGGCCGGGGCGATCTTCAGCGGGTTCGCCATGGTGATCACGTTGATGGTCCCCGCCCGGGCGTTCTTCGGGCTCAAGGACCTGGTCACCATGCGGCACCTGGAGAACATGAACAAGATCCTCCTTGCCACCAGTTGCATGGTCGGATACGCCTACGGGATCGAGCTGTTCATCAGTTTTCGCATTTCGTGTTTCGGGCTTCCGCGTTCCGCCGCGTGACGACCGACGGGTTCTTCCTCTCCATTGCGGCCGACGACCCGAAGTTTGACGAGTCGGCCACGCCGAAGCTGATCGAGTCGTTCGGGGCGACCGCGGTGGAGGTCTGCCGCGAGGAGACCACGGGGCGGGACCTGCCGAGGGCGTTGCGCCGCGGACTGATCATCGCGGCGGTCCTGGCGGTGTTGCCGCCGCTGTTGATCGCGCTCGGGCGGCAGGGGAAATCGGACAAGCCGCGGCTTCACCCGATCCTGGACATGGACTTCCAGCCGAAGTACAAGCCGCAATCGGCGAGCGCCTTCTTCTCCGACCGTCGCACGATGCGGCCGCCTGTGGCCGGAACGGTGGCCGTGGGGAACCTGAATGCCGACGAGCATTTCTACCTCGGCTACCGTGTCCGGCAAACTCCGGAACGGGAACCCAAAGGAGGTAACGAGAAAAACGAGCCCGAGTATTGCACGACGTTTCCCCCGCAAGTGCTGGAAAGAAGCAAGGAGCTGATGGATCGCGGCCAGGGGCGATTCAACGTTTATTGTGCCACGTGTCACGGGCTGGTCGGGGACGGGAACGGGATGACGTCGGTTCGGGCACGCGAGCAAATCGAGCGAAATCCCGACTGGGTGACGCCGACGTCGATCCATGCGGCGGCCATTCGCCGGCAGCCGGTCGGCCGGCTGTTCAACACGATCACCCACGGGGCCGGCAAGATGCCCGCCTACGCGGCCCAGATCCCGGTGGAAGATCGCTGGGCGATCGTCCTCTACGTGAGGGCGCTCCAGCGAAGCCAGAACGCGAGTATCGAGGACGTGCCGAAGGACGTCCGTCCGCAGTTGCGGTGAGGCGTCCAAACAACACTCAGCAAGCCACCGGCGAATCAATAAGTGTCGTACTCCTCACGCTCCGCGTGAGGCCAAGCGGCACACCCTCACGCGGAGCGTGAGGAGTACATCGGAAAACGCGACAGTAATTGATTCGCCGGTCCTAAGCCACCGTCAACACCCGCGAGTGCCATCGACAAGACCATGCAAGCCAACGGCCCCTCCAATTCGCCGGGCGAAGCGACCGCGCTGGGAGCGGTCTCGCTGCGGACCATCGCCGTGCCGGCGGCCGGCCGAGCTTGTGGCCGCCAATATGCCGTGCCTGGCGGTCCTGTTCCTGCCGATCTTCGTTCCCTTGCTGTTGGAGAAGTCGAGCCTGTACGTCTGGGCCGATCCGTCCGTGGTCGCCGACGACGAGGCGCTCCACCAGAAAGTCGCCTACTACCTCAACCCGGGGTTTTTCGCCGTGCGGGCGGTGCTCTATTTCGTCGTCTGGATCGGGCTGGCGCGGTTCTTCCTCCGGCGGTCGATTACGCAAGACGAGTCGGGCGATCCCGCGCTCACGCAGCGAATGGAACGGGGCAGCCCGGCGGCCCTGTTGCTCTTCGCCCTCACGGTCACGTTCGCCTCGTTCGACTGGCTGATGTCGCTGGAGCCGAAATGGTTCAGCACGATCTTCGGGGTGTACTACTTCTCCGGCGCGGCGGTGGGCTTCCTGGCGGCGATCATCTTGCTCGTGATGCTCTTGCAGGCGACCGGGCGGCTGACTTCCTCGGTGACGGTCGAGCACTATCACGACCTGGGAAAGCTGCTCTTCGGGTTCGTCGTCTTTTGGGGCTATATCGCCTTCTCTCAGTATATGCTGATCTGGTACGCCAATATCCCCGAGGAGTCCGTCTGGTACTTGGCCCGCCAGCAGGGCTCCTGGAAATGGGTATCGCTGGTATTGTTGTTTGGGCACCTGTTGATCCCGTTTTTCGGACTGCTTCCGCGCGAAGCCAAGCGCCGGAAGCTGTCTTTGGGTTTTTGGGCGGCGATCCGATTCTGTTCCAGCACTTCTTCTGGTTCTACTCCCACCCGGCCGTGTACATCATGATCCTGCCCGGGATGGGAATCATGAGCGAGCTGATCTCGGTCTTCAGCCGCAAGCACATCTTCGGCTACCGGTTCATCGCGTACAGCAGCATCGCGATCGCCTTCCTGAGCTTCCTGGTCTGGGGACACCACATGTTCCTTAGCAGCCAGTCGCGGCTGGTGAGCATGATCTTCAGCGCCCTGACGTTCAGCGTGGCGATCCCGTCGGCGGTCAAGGTGTTCAACTGGCTGGCCACGATGTACAAGGGCTCGATCTCGCTGGCCACGCCGATGTGCTACGCGCTGATGTTCCTCTTTCTGTTCGGGATCGGGGGGCTGACGGGCCTGTTCCTCGGCGCGCTGTCGACCGACGTGATCCTGCACGATACCTACTTCGTGGTCGCCCACTTCCACTACACGATGATGGGCGGCGTGCTGGTGTCCTTTCTCGGGGGCTTGCACTACTGGTGGCCCAAGATGACCGGCCGGATGTACAGCGAGCTGTGGGGACGCGTTGCCGCCCTGGTGGTCTTCGTCGGCTTCAACCTCACGTTCTTTCCCCAGTTCCTCATCGGGACGCACGGCATGCCCCGCCGCTACTTCACTTACGCGGAGAAGTTCCACACGGGCCACCTCCTCTCGTCGATCGGGTCGTTCCTGCTGGCGGCCGGGTTCTTCACGATCTTGTTCTACCTGCTCTATTCCCTGGTCAAGGGACGCCGGGCCCCGGCCAATCCCTGGGGCGCGGCCACCTTGGAGTGGCAGTGCAGCTCGCCGCCCCCGCACGACAACTTCGCCTCGCCCCCGCCGGTCGGCGATCCCTACGATTTCCGCGACCTCCACTACGACGCCGAGATCGGCGGGTACGTCCGGGGTTGAGTTGACAGATCACCATGAGCGATCCAGGCCACGGCAAACACGATCTCGATCAGGCCGGGCGCGACGCGGCCCATCTGGCCCACCATTTCGACACGCCCCAGCAGCAGTTCGCCGCCGGCAAGCTCGGCATGTGGATCTTCCTGTTGACCGAAATCCTCCTTTTCGGCGGCATGTTCTGCGCGTACGCCGTGTTTCGGGCGAACCTGGTGCCGGTCCCGGTGCTCTTGGCGGTGTTCGCCTCGCTGATCTTCTTGACCGGGGTGACGGTTGGCGCCACGTGGATCGACCTCGGCGTCTGGAACCTGGGGATCGCGATGGGGATCGCCACGCTGAAGGCGGCCCTGGTCGCCCTCTACTTCATGCACCTCCGCTACGACCATCCGCTGAACGCGTTGATCTTCCTGACGGGCCTGGTGATTCTCGCCCTGTTCCTCGGTCTCACCCTGCTCGACACGCTCCAGTATCAGCCGACGGTCGAGACGTGGCAGGAGAGCCCGCAGAGGTAGCGGGAACCTGTTGCCCGAGTATCGAGGCCTGCCCCGGCGTCCGTGCCGTCAGGCTTCCCGCATCTCGAGGCGATCGTAGATGGTATTCCACTTCAAGGGCTTGCACGTGGCGTGCAGCAGGCTGCCGGGTTGGAGCGCGTCGACGTCCTCGTTCCGCGACGCGATCAACTGCACGGCGACCTCGCAGTCGGTGCCGCGGAGCTTCCCGGTCACGGTTCGTCCCTGGCGGAACCGCTTGTCGGGAGTATAGCTGTAGGTACGTTCAGCCCTGGTAATATCGATCTCGCAATCGAACGGCCGCTCCGCGTTCTCCTCGATGATCTGCTCCCGGTCGCGGCTGTATCGGTCGGCCGAAGCGATCCGCCCGACGAGCCCCACCAGCGCGGGGTCCGTGGGTCTCTCGCTTACCGCCGGCTGTTCCTCCACCGGAGCTTCCGGCTCGGGCGCCTCTTCCGGCGTCGGCTCCGTGGCGGGCTGCTCCTCGAAGGGTTCCGCCGCGTCGGGCGGTGCCGCCTCGCCGACCGGTTCCGGCGCTTCGGCGGCGAACGGCTCGGCCTGTTCGGCAAGAATAGGCGGGGGCTGGTCCTCGCCCCAGGCCGACGGCGCCAGCTCGGCTTGCGGCGGTTGGAACACGGGAGGTGGCTCGTCGACGCCGGGAAACACCGGGACGGGGATCGGAGCACTCGCCGAAGGCTCTTCGACGACGGTCACCTCCACCACTTCGTCCTCGATCGGCGGTCGGACGATAACCGGCCGCTTCTCGGTCCAGTCGGGCCAGAACGGGATGTCGACGCGGACCTCCAGCTCCCAGATCACTTCGTTATCACGGGCATGGAAACTGTACGCGCCGGTCTCAGGGATAGGGACGGCCCCCTCGACTTGGATCGGGCGACCGGCGGTCACCTCGCATTCGGAAACCAGCATGAAGGTCCGCTCGTGGAACTTGTGCGTATGGGTGCTTCGATTCGTGCCGCTTCCCGACACGCATCGTTCCATACCCACCAACTCGGCGGTGATGCGATTCAGCCGCGACGACTGGTTGGGCGTGAACGCCAGCCGGACCGGCAATCGGCTGCCCGGCGTGACGGTTGACGAGCCATACGAGAGCTTGACCTTCCCGATTTTCTTCTCGGCGATGAACTTCCGCAGGGCGAAGAACAGGACCACCAACCCGAGGGGAATCAGAACTAGCCCGCAGGGAAAAAACAGGAACAAGCCGAAGAGGATCATTCCCGCCCCGACTGGCGCGCCGAGGCTGAGGACTGTCTGCTTGGCGCCGGCGGGCCCGCCGGCGAGTCCGGGGAGGTTGCCGTACCGGCCGCCGCCGGACAAGAGGAGGTATTCCTCCTTGAGCTTCGGATCGATCGCCCAAGGGACGTCGACGCGGAGGTGCACGTAGTGGTCGACATTCAGGTATCGGCCGTGGTAGGTGGGCGGGCCGGTCGGAGCGGTGAAGCGGAACGGGTAGCTCAGCGACTGGCCGGCTTGCAGGCGACCTCGATAGAGGACGCTTGTCTGCTTGGGCCCGGTCGCCGTGTTCCCCCGGCCGTGCGTCTGCCAGAAGTGCTCCACGATGATGCCGTTGCACTCGACGTCCTGGTTCACTTGCACGTGGACGGTGCCGGTCACTTCCTCGCCACCGCGGTACTGCCGCTCGGTCCGGTCGAAGACGATCCCTAAATCGCATTTAGACATCTTGGATTCCCCGCAGGGTCTGGAAGAGGTCGTACATGTGCCATTGGATTGCGCGCACGTCGTCGCCGAAGCGACCGATCATCGTGCGCGAGGTCCGGATCGTGACTTGGGGCAGCCGCCCTGGGCCACGCCGGGCGGCCTCGATGCGTCGGTTGAGGATTTCACGCAAGCGGGGTGCATCGAGCGCGCCGCCCACGTGCACGGTCTCCACGTCGAAGCCCGATTCGGCGAGCTCCGAATGAAGATCCTCGTGCGTCCCGACGACCAGCGACACGCGCCGGCGAAAGAGACGCCGCCGCCTCCGGGGCGACAGTCGCTGGATCTCGTCGACCAGGAGCGGGTGGCCGTGCGGGATCCGGGGCCTCCTCACGAAGAAGTCCTCGCCGACGTGGACGTAGGGAGCGTCGGGGAAGCGTCGCTGGATGGCCAGCATGTGCGTCGTCTTGCCTCGCCCCTTGTCGCCCATGAGCTGCACGGCATAGCCCGGCTGCTCCAGACGGGACACGAAGCGGTCCACGTCCACCACGGCCAGTCCGGCCCACGAGGAGAGCTCCCATTCGCCGAACGGATTGCGACGGAGATTGAGATGGCCGAACGGCAGCCCCCGGGGCGGGTCGACGGAGAGGTCGGGCGGCGAGCCGTCTTGATGAAGACGATCCGGTTTCGAGTCCCCATGCATGACGCCCGTCCCAGTTCTGCGCAGGAAAGGACCAGAGGCCCGTGTCAAATATTGCTCATCGCGGGGAGGAGGTCAAGGGTGCCTCATGCTTTCGGCTCGCCGGCGAGCGTGGTAGACTGCGTGTCGTTTCGGCCACCGTCGCGCTCTTAGGATCGAACCATGACCGCGCACCGTCAAACTGCGATCGTCCTTGTGGGCTTGCTAATTGTCATGCTGAGCCGGTGCGGAGCGACTGCGGGGGAACCGCCGGCAAGGGACCTGCCGGCCTGGGTCGTCTACCCGGAGAAGGACTGGATCCGAATCACGCCCCAACAGGCGGGGCTGGACGTGAGCAAGCTCAACGAGGTCCTGGCCCAATCGAAGGTTCACGGCGGCGGCTGGGGCGGCGTCGAAGTGGGCCCGGACGAGTGGGGCGCCGTGCTCTGTCGCGGGGGCTACCTCGTTCACGCCTGGGGTAATCCCAAGTACAAGTGCCAGTCGGCCTCGCTGGGGAAGAACGTCACGTGGGTGCTGGTCGGTCTGGCGGCGGACGACGGCCTGATCGACGGGAACGATCCGATCTGGAAGACCTGGACCGGCGAGGGGCAACTCTCGCATCCGCACAAGTATCTCACCGCGGGCAACCACCGGACGCTCACCTGGCGACACGTCCTGGAGCACCAGAGCGGCTTCGTGCTGGAGAGCGGCTATCACTGGCGCACGAAGACCGTGTTTCACAAGACGATTCCGCCCGGCGTGAAGTGGACCGGCGACCCGCTGTTCGACAACTACGCCCACAACCCGCCGGGAAGCGTGCGGCGCTACTCCAGCGGGGCCTTCTGGCGGCTGAGCCAGGCGCTGACCGCCTTGTGGGATCGCGACCTGAAGGAGGTGATCGACGAGCGGGTGTTCCGGCACATCGGGATTCCGGCGGATCGCTGGGACTGGCTCCCCGGCAAGGTGGTCCACGACACGCCCGACTTCTATCCCGACATTCCCAACTACGGCGAGTACGTGGGGCCGCCGTACGAGGTGAACGGGCACGTGGTCCGCGGCGGCCCCGGGTGGATCGTGATGAGTCCGGAAGACCTCGCCCGCTTTGGGCTGCTCATCGCAACCCGAGGCGTCTGGAAAGGCAAGCGGCTGGTCAGCCCCGAGTTCCTTCCCAACCTCCAGTACGGCGTGGGGATTCACGCCTTCGCGGGCGATCCGGAGACGATGGTCCACTACGCCAAGATCAACACCAAAGACTTCCCGTTCGGCGGGGTGGGCGATTTCTCGTTTCCGAAGGAGCTGATCGCGGGGCCGGTGGTTGGCCCGGATTAGGATCGGCGGAGAAACAACTTCCTGACTTCAGTAGCAGGCACACGCCGTGTGCCGTAGCCTGCGGACGGCACACGGCGTGTGCCTGCTACTTGGAGGGGCTTGACCTTGCAGATCTCGTTTCGTCCGACGGAACGTCCGTGACTTCCACGCAATGAGGAGAAGCTGATGCCAAGGCGACTGACAGTTCTCATCCTCGGGATGCTCGCGACTGCATCGATCGTCCTTTCGGACGGCTCTCGCGCCGCGGAGCAAGGGTCCGAGGCGGTCTACTCGGTCAAGCACGAAGTGAAGGTCCCCGTGCCGATGCGCGACGGGGTCAAGCTGGCCGCGGAGATCTATCGGCCGGACGCCCCGGGCGAGTTCCCGGCCCTGATGCTGCTTCGCTATTTCCGGGGCGGTCACCAGAACGCGCGGGGCGAGTTCTTCGCCCAGCGGGGCTACGCCGTGGCCCTGGTCGATTGCCGGGGGCGCTACGACTCGGAAGGCACGTGGACGCCCTACGTCAACGACCCGCAGGACGGCTACGACGCCCAGCAGTGGCTCGGCTCGCAGCCCTGGTGTGACGGCAAGCTCGGCACGTTCGGGCTGTCGTACAACGCATTCACCTCGTACATGGCGGCTCCGCTGGGAAGCCCGCACCTCAAGTGCATCTTCGCCCGATCGGGCCAGCAGACCAACTTCGGGCACCTCTACAACGACGGCGTGATGCAACTGAACGTGATCTTCGAGTTCGGCCTGCACACCAAGCAGGGCTCGCAGACGCAGCGGATCTTTCCCGTCGACCACCCGCACTATCGCCGCCTTCCCCTGATCGACGCGGTGGACGACTTCGCCGGCGTCCAGCACGTGAAGGACTGGTTCCGGCATGCGCGGTACGACGACTATTGGAAGGCGTACGGCATCAAGGAGAAGTATCCCCGCATCACCGCTCCGGCCTACTTCATCACCGGATGGTACGACAACCTGCTGCGCGAGAACTGGCGCAACTTCTCGGGCTTCCGCGAGCAGGGCGGCTCCGAGGCGGCCCGAAACGGGAGCAAGATCCTGGTGGGCAACTGGGCCCACGGCGGGTCGTCGGGCTATCCGGGCCTGCTCGACCTGCAGCTCCGGTGGTACGACCACTGGCTCAAAGGCATCGAGAACGGGATCGACCGGGAGCCGCCGATTAAGATCTACGTGATGGGGCGGGACGAGTGGCGCGACGAAAACGAGTGGCCGCTCGCCCGCACGCAGTTCACCAGGTTCTACCTTCACGGCGAAGGACACGCCAACTCCGTGCGTGGCGACGGCACGCTTGCGGCCACGCCCTGCCCGGAAGACTCGCCTCCCGATCGCTTCGTCTACGACCCGGAGAACCCCGTGTACACTCTCGGCGGGCAGATCTCGACCCATGGCGACGTCCGCGGCGCGAAGGACCGCCGCTCGGTGCAAGAGCGGGACGACGTGCTCGTCTACTCGACCGAGCCGCTGGCCGAGGATTTGGAGGTGACCGGCCCGGTCGAGCTCGAGCTCCATTTCGCCTCCAGTGCCGTGGACACGGATTTCACGGCGACGCTCTCCGACGTCCATCCGGACGGCACGGCGATCCACATTTGCGAGGGCATCCGCGGGGTGACGTTCCGTGAGTCGCTCGAAGAGCCGACGCCGATCGAGCCGGGAAAGATCTACCGACTCACGATCAACCTGTGGGAGACGAGCATGGTGTTCAAGGCCGGGCACCGCATCCGCCTGGAAGTCTCCAGCAGCAACTTCCCCCGCTACGCGAGAAACCAGAACACGGGGCTCCCGCTGGGCACGAGCGCCCTGGTGGAGAAGGCCCAGCAAACGGTCTACCACGACGCCCGGCGTGCTTCGTGCCTGATCCTGCCGGTGATTCCGGGGGAGGGGAACAGGTGAATGTCTGATGGAAGCGTCGGCACGTCGGAGGACCGTGAGATGCGGACAGCGTATCTTATTGATGTTCGCGTTGCCAATGATCACCCGACGCGGACCGGACGGCCGAGGGAGCCGGGCCGGGCTCGCGAGGCATGGGTGCGACGCGGAGGCGGCTGCTGACGGCTGCCTCAGGATGGCCGGGAGACCGACGAAGTCCCCCGATGAAGCCGGAGAAGCCGTGGCGGGGCAGCCGAGACTGGACGGCCCCTCGGCTGGAGGATAGCGTAGATCCCAGGCGATCCAGTTTTCGCCCATCCGCCGCTACGCTTTCTAACCGCCCCCTATCCCGGAGCAAAAAGATGGAAGGAGCAACACGCAGGGAATTCTTGAAGAGTTCGATGGCGGGAGGATTGGTGTTTGGCCTGCCGAGCCTGGCTATCGGCGGCGAGCGCCTGGCCGGAGTGGCCGGGCCCAACGCCGAAGTCCGAATGGCCGTGGTGGGGCTCGGCGGGATCGATACGGTTGGGGGCGTGGGCGGGCGAGGACGCCAACTCATCAGCCGGCTTCGAGAGGTCCCGGGGGTAAGGATCGTCGCCCTGTGCGACGTGGACCAGGCGATCTTGGACCGCGAAGTCCAGCAATTCAAGGATCGCGGCGAAGACGTGGCCGCTTACGCGGACGTCCGCAAGGTGCTCGACGACAAAGCCGTCGACGCCGTGGCTATCGCCACCCCCAACCACTGGCACGCGCTCTCGACGGTCTGGGCGTGCCAGGCGGGCAAGGACGTGTACGTCGAGAAGCCATTCTCGTACGACGTCTGGGAGGGCCGCCAAATGGTCGCCGCCGCCCGGAAATACGGCCGAATGGTCCAGGTGGGCACGCAGCGTCGTTCCAGCAAGGTGCTCCAGGAAGCCCTGCAGTACCTGCGAAGCGGCCAACTCGGTCCCATCCGCTGTGCCCACGCCATCGTCTACCGGGCACGGGAAGGCATCGGCAAGCAGAGCGCGCCGACGCCCGTCCCCTCCACGGTCGACTATGACCTCTGGTGCGGCCCGGCCCCCAAGACTCCGTTGATGCGCAAGCAGTTGCACTACGAATGGCACTGGTTCTGGGCGACCGGCAACGGCGAGATCGGCAACAACGGAGCGCACATGATCGACGTGGGCCGTTGGGCGTTGGGACAGGACAAGCCGGCCCCGCGGGCGATGAGCATCGGGGGCCGGCTCGGTTTCAACGACGGCGGCGAGACTCCCAACACCCAAGTCGCCATCCTCGACTATCAGCCCGCCCCGCTCATCTGCGAGGTCCGCAACTTCCGCGCGACCAAGGGCGTCGACTCCATCGGCAAGCTCCGCGGCGCGGCCCGGGGCATCGTGGTCGAGTGCGAAGGCGGCTACCTCGCCGGCGACTCCTCCGGCGCGGCGGCGTTCGACGGCGAGGACCGGCGGATCAAGGAATTCCAGGACGACGGCAAGCCCCGGGAAATCGAAGTCTCTCACCTGGCCAACTTCGTGGAGGCCGTTCGCAGCCGCAGCGCCGACGATCTTGCGGCCGAGGCTTGGGAGGGGCACGTCTCCGCCGCCGGCTCGCACATGGCGAACCTCTCGCACCGGCTCGGCAGACAGTCTCCTCCCGAGGCGATCCTGGAGACGATCCGGGGAAACCGAGAGCTATCGGACGCTTTCGAGCGATGCCGTGAATACCTGCGTGAGAACGGCGTCGATCTCGACAGCACGAAGGCGGTCGTTGGCCCCTGGGTGACCTTCGATTCCCGCCGAGAGCGCTTCGTCGGCGAGTTTGCCGACCGGGCCAACGCGCTTTCCCGGCGTGAATACCGCGAGCCGTTCGTCGTGCCGGAGATCGCGTAACCTCGGCAGCGACCGTCAGGGAAAGAACGGTGGCGTAAGCGAAACCGGAAGCGACGGTGAAGCCGGAAGAACACGCCGGCCGCTTTGAAGTCGGGTACAAAGGATCGATAACCGTAATGATGGCCAAACGATACGTGTTGCCCGGGATGCTCGCGCAGGCGGGGCCGGAGCCGACGATCGCCGGGGACGCGACCCGGACCGCCATCGCCTCGCTTGGGCTGAAAGTCGACCAACCCTTTGGCTACTGGTTCGACTACGGCGACGACTGGTGGCACCAGATCGACGTCGTTGCCATCGAGGAGAAGGCGCCGAAGGGGAAGTATCCGAAGGTGACCAAGCGGGTAGGGAAGAGCCCGCCGCAGTACATGGACGAGGAGGAAGAGGAATGAGCAAGGGATCGCCCAAGAAGACCATCGACCACGTTTTCGAGGAGTTCCTGGATGAGCAGAAGGCCCGGCTCAGCCCGAGGACGCTCCGCAAGTACGACGACATTCTGGACCTGTTTCGCTCCTGCCTGGAAGGCTACTGGCCGGGCCACGACCAGGAGGAGTACAACCGGATCACCGCGACGGGCGGCACGTTCTGCGGCACGTTCGGGCCGGAAGAGCTGCCCGGCGGCGTCGACGAGTTCCTCGGCTACTTCATGCCGCACAAGGTGATCGCCGGGAAGGAGACGATGAAGGCCGCCGGGACGGTGACCAAGAAGCTGATGAAATGGCTGACCGAAAAGGGCTATGTGGAGGACGCCGAGGCTCTCGAGATGGCCGAAGAGCGCGCCGGCGACGCCGCCCGCGAGCTTCCCGCCGCACGGGACGTGGTCGACCTGTTGGAAGCCTACCTCGACGAGCACGCCCCGGAGCGGTACTCGCAGGAGATCGAGGACCACTTCACCATCACGCGGATCGAGCCGGGCAAGCTCTGGCTGGGACCCTTGACGTCCGGGGATTCGACCATCGGCCCCATCCCGGTGCCGCGGGAAGTCAGCCGGATGTGCAAAGAAGGCTGGGACATCAGCGGGGCCGCGGTGAAGACACCCAAGGGCTGGCGACTGATGGAGGTGTGGAATGTGTCCCCGTAAGGCGGCCAAGAAGAAGTCCTCGTCGAAGCCGGACCCAATGTTGAAGCGAATCAGGGCCTTCAGCGAGGCCAAAGGCGGCGGCGTTCTCATTCAGAAGCGGTCGGGAGGATATTCCCTGTTCCGGGAGGACAACGGCCGACCGGTTGCTCGACTTCGCCCGACCGGCAAGGGCGACCTGGTGGAGGTCATGTGGTGGAGGCATCCCGACAAGTGGGACCAGATTGGCGACTTCGGCCCCACGGTAATGTCGCTGGACGACGCGTTGAACTACGTCGCCGAGGACCCGATGGGCATCTCTTGGCATTGAGGTGACCGGTCGATCCTTACCTGGAAGACTCAGCACCTAGCAAGAAGGAATCCAATATGAAACGACGCGACTTCCTCGGGACGAACGTGCTCGCCCTGGCGGGCGGGGCCTTGGCGGCGGGCAGTGCGGAGGCGGCCGACAGTCAACCTGACGAGAACGCCACCATTCAAAGGCAGCTCTCTCCCGGCGTTCAGATGCAGTTCATGCGGCCCGCCCAGTTGGAGGCCGCCGGGCGCAAGTTTCCGGCGGTTTATGTGCCGTTCGGCCTGATCGAGTGGCACGGTCTTCATCTGCCGCTGGGCAACGACGCGATCAAGGCCCACGGGATTCTGGTCAAGTGCGCCGAGAAGTTCGGCGGCGTGGTCTACCCGCCGGTCTACTTCCACAATGGGTTCCAGCAGGAACACCTCGTGCCCGTGCTCACGGACCTGTTCAATCGCCTCAAACGGACCGGGTATCGCGTCATCATCGGAGTCTCGGGGCACAACGTCCCCGGACAGATCGACATGATCAACCAGGCGCTCGAGCCCGTGACGGCCGATGGCACCGTGGCGGGGATCGGGCTGTGGGAGATCACGCTCAGCCGGGGCCCTGAATCGGCCACGGATCATGCGGCCAAGTGGGAGACGTCGAACATGCTGTTCCTCTACCCCGACCTGGTGGACATGTCCGAGCTGGGCGACGGCCCCCTCAACCTCGACATGAAGCCCCCCTCCGGGATCGGCGGTTTGGACCCTCGCAAGCACGCCTCGGCTGAGGTGGGTCGGCGGAACGTGGAGCTGGCGGCCGAGGCCATCGGCCGGAAAGCCCAGGAGCTGCTGGCCTCGCTGCCGGAGGACCGGCGATCCTTCAACCTGAAGGCAGTGAGTCCAGGTAATTGGTGGTTGATATGATGGTGTTCGAGAAGTGCTTGGAGAGAAGGGTCAGCGCGAATACGATGACGAACAGAAATCTGCCTCTGGCAATATTCCTCCTCGGATGCTCCGTGACGGTGGCGGCTGCCGTGGAGACTGTGCGTGTCGATTCCTCCAACGCAGCCCCGCGGCTGTTGGTCGATGGCAAGCCGGTGAGGGCGCGGATGTTCTGGGGGGCCCCGGGAAGCCGGCCGCTGCCGATTGGATCGGCCGGCGAGGAGCTGAGTTTCGAGTTCGCGTCGTCCGAGGACGAGCCGGCCAAAGCGACCGTGCACTTGCGGTTCGGGCAGACGCCGGGCGACGTCTACCTGGACGACGTCCGCGTGGTGGAGATCGACACCGGCCGCGACGTGATCCCGCGCCAAACGTTTGACGGGGGAGCTGCCGACTTCACGAGCCGTTGGACGTTCTGGCCAACCGGCCCGCAAAACACCGTGGGCACGGTCCAGGTCGAAGCAGGCTGCGGTCACGAGAAGTCGGGCGGATTGCACGTCGGCCTGAAGGCCCCGCCAGACGGCGGGTGGCCCGATTTCCACGTCTATCACCACCCCAACTTGACTCTGCGCAAGGGGCGGCGCTATCGCGTCAGCCTGTGGGTGCGCGCAGAACCGGATCGGGGGCTGACCGTTGCCTTCTACCGCCCCGGGCAGCAGTTCGTGCATCTCGGGGGACCTCCGAGTCCGTTTGACGGGCAGATCAAGCTGGCGGCCGACGTGGGCGTCGATTTCGTGAGCTTCCCGGTGAGTCTCCCTTGGCCGCAGCCCGGGCAATCGGTGGACTGGTCCGGCGTGGACGCCCAGTGCCGGAGGGTCCTCGACGCCAACCCAAATGCCCTGTTGCTGCCTCGCATTGGGATGACCCCGCCGGCCTGGTGGCGCCGCGCACATCCCGACGACGTGATGGTCTGGGACATGGGGCCGCAGAAGCACGTCGGCTTCGTCGTTGCCTCGCCCGAGTATCGGCGTGACGCTGCCCAGCGATTGGCAGCCCTGGTGAGCCACTTGGAGGAAACGTTCGGCGGCTCGATGGCCGGCTATCATCCTTGCGGCCAGAACACGGGCGAGTGGTTCTACCAGGAAACGTGGGGCCAGGCACTCAACGGCTATTCGGAGGGGAGCCTCCGCGCATGGCGATCGTGGTTGAAGCAGCGATACGCCAATGACACGGCCCTTCGAGCGGCCTGGCACGACACACAGGTCACGCTGGAGACGGCGGTGGTCCCCCCACCGGCCGCTCGCCGCAGAGCCCCCGCCGGCGTGCTGCGCGATCCGGCTTCCGAACGCCCGCTGATCGACTTTGCCCGGTTCCAGCAGGAGATGATGGCCGACTGCGTTTGCGGTTTGGCCCGGGCCGTGCGCGAAGCCACGCGGGGACACAAGCTGGTTGTATTCTTCTACGGGTACGTCTTCGAGTTTGGGCCAATCCGGAACGGTCCGGCAACATCCGGCCATTATGGCCTCCGCCGAGTGCTCGACTGCCCTGACATCGACGTGCTTTGCTCGCCAATCTCCTACTTCGACCGCGGCTTGGGGCAGAGTGCTCCGGCGATGACCGCCGCGGAGAGCGTCGCCCTGGCTGGCAAGATGTGGCTCTACGAGGACGACACGCGGACCTGCCTGGGCACGGGACAGTTCCCCGGTTGGCAGGACGGCGTCGATACGATCGAAGAAACGAACGTGCAACTGCTGCGCAACACGGCCCAATGCGCCTTGCGGAACTTCGGCACCTGGTGGATGGACCTGGGAGCGACCGGCTGGTTCAACGATCCGCGGATGTGGGCCGAAATGGCCCGATTGAAGGCCCTCGACGAGCCGCTGCTCGAAAACCCTCTGCCGTTCACGCCCGAGGTCGCCGCCGTGATCGACGAGGAGAGCATGATCCGCGTGGCTGCCGGCGGAGACGTCCTCACCCGGCCCGGTGTCTATGAAGTGCGTCGGCCGCTGGGACGGATGGGCGCGCCTTACGGTCAATACCTTTTGGACGACGTCGCGGCAGGCCGTGCCCGGGCGAAGATGGTCGTCTTCCTGACCGCTTGGTGCCTGACGGCCGACCAGCGCGAGCGGCTTCTGACCGCCACGCGCGGCAATCTGCGAATCTGGTGTTATGCGCCCGGATACTACGACGGCGATCGGGCCTCTCTGGAGGCGATGTCCGAGTTGACCGGCTTCAGGATGAGGAAGCTCGCCGACGTTTCCGCCTGGGCTGAGCCGACGAGCGTCGGCAGGGCGCTTGGCCTGCGGGAGGCTTTCGGCGTCAAGAAGCCGATCGAGCCGCTGTTTGCCGCGGCCGATGCGAGCGCCGAGGAAACGCTGGCCAGCTATCCGGACGGCTCGGCTGCGGTGGCTCTTCGGCGGAGCGAGGATGGCCTGTCGCTGTTCGTCGGTCCCCCCGGCCTGACGAGCGAACTGTTGCGGGCAGCAGCCCGACGGGCCGAGGTCCATCTCTTCACCGAGAACGACTGCAACGTCTACGCCAACGGGCCTTACCTCGCACTCCACGCCTCGCAGGACGGGCCCGTGGACGTCGACACCGGACAATCCGGGGTCGTCGTCGATCTGCTCTCGGGGAAGCAACTGGGGCAGGGGCCGCGTGTCACCTTGCCGATGAAGCGCGGCGATACCCGAGTCCTTGCCGTGACAAATCGAAAGTAAGGGAGAATTCTCATCGTGCCGGAGCCAGCCATCACGTGAACGACTCGCGATAGGAGCAGCCATGCGAACCAATGCCGCAGCCGTGTTCTGGATGCTGATTCTCTCGGCCGCAGCCGCAGCCGAGCCGCCGACAAGGCCGGCCGGGCCGGATCGGCCGACGTACATCCCCGAGCCTCAGCCCGTTCAGACGCAGATCCTCGTCGGGGCGCATCACTGCCCGCTCTGGGAAGCCGACAAGCCCGCCATGTGGGACCAGGTCGTCAAGCACCCGGAGCGGACGCCGGCGCTCGGGTTCTACTCTCAAGAAAACCCCGAGGTGGCCGACTGGGAGACCAAGTGGGCGGTCGAGCACGGCGTTTCTTTCTTCGTCTATTGCTGGTATAGGGACGGTCAGGGCGGGCCGGTCAAGATGCGGTTCGGCAGCGCGATCCACGACGCGCTCTTCAAGTCCCGCTATGTCTCGAAGATGAAGTTCACCCTGATGTGGGAAAACCAGGCAAGGGGCAGAGCCGGCGTGGCCGACGAAGCCGACCTGCTCGAAAACCTCCTGCCGTTCTGGGTTGAGAACTACTTCCGCCATCCGAGCTATCTGAAGATCGACGACAAGCCGCTGCTGTTCGTCTATCGCCCCGAGTTCCTCGTCCAGGACTTGGGGAGCGTCGAGAACGTGAACGCGGCGTTCGAGAAGATGCGGCAGGCGTGCCGCGAGGCTGGTTTCGCCGGGCTGTATCTGTTGGGCGAATACCGCGGCCTGGACGGGAATCACCTGCGGCTGATGAAGAGCCTGGGGCTGGACTACACCTTCGCCTACTGCTGGCACGTCCGAGACAACCCGACGCCTCAGCGTGCCATTGCCACCCAACTCGACTCCATCGCCAAGACTCGCGAAATGGGCATTCTGCCCGAGGTGGTCACCGTTTCCCAGGGATGGAGCGGCTGGCACGACGAGGGGAGCATCTGGAAGATCCCGCCGGAAGACTACCAGGAGTTGCTGCGCAAGGCGAAAGACGTGGTCCAGAGCTTCCCGGCTTCGGAGCTGGGCGGCAAAATGCTGCTCCTGGACAATTGGAATGAGTGGAGCGAGGGCCACTACATTGCACCGCACCGGGAATATGGATTCGGCTACCTGGACGCCGTGCGGGAGGTCTTCTCGGATGCCCCGAAGGAGCACACCGACCTGGTGCCGGAGCAGATCGGCATGGGACCTTATGACGGGGCGTACAAGCGCCACGTCGAGGCGGGTTACCGGCCGGCCCGGTAGAGGCGCGCGATGTTCCAGCGGATGGAGCGAAACGTCGAGGGGAGCTTCCTGGAACGCGAGACGTGGAAGGGCCTCTTGGCATAAGGACGGGCGAAGATCCGCGCATGATTGAACCAGCCGCGGCCGGCCTTGAACCACCAGGAATCCTGAGGACCAAGACATGCGTAGGATGACCATCCTGAATCGCAACATGAGCAGACCGGCCGCCTTCTGTGCATTGACTGTTGCGATGATGTACTGGCCGGTGCCGGCCACGGCGGAGGTCGTGATCCAGGCCGAGCGGGCAGCCACGCGGACCGAGGGCGGACCGATGCCGGGCGGCCGCTGGAACCTGTGGACGGGTGGCAGCGTCGGTCAACCCGTGCGCATCGCTGCGCGGGACCTGCCAGCTCGTGGTGCGGGCCCGGGGCAGTCCGGCGGCCTGTAAAGCCGTTGTCAAAAAACAACCCGTCCGTGGCACAGGCGGGAGTCGAACCCGCAATCACCAAGGTTCGGGCACCGCCGCGAAGCGGTGGTCGTGGCCGCCCTGCCGGTTGGCGTACCGTGCCGGCAAGCGTCCCCGATGGGATTTGAACCCATGGCCTCCACCTTGACAGGGTGGCGAGCACTCCCGACTGCTCCACGAGGACGTCAAGCAATGATGAATGCGGAATGAATGATGAATTGCGGTGTCCGACCCAAGCCGCGCTATTCATCATTATTCCCCCAAAGTAGTCCTGGGTGGACTCGAACCACCGATCGTCTCCTCGTGACGGGCTGCCCTCGCCGCTGGGCCACAGGACCATCTTGGCGGGGTGACAAGGTGAGGGGGTGACGGGGTGACGTTCCTGCCGTGAACCGCTTCACCTTGTCACCCTTTCACCCGATCATCCCGTCACCGAAGGCGGAAGGCGAGGGACTCGAACCCCCAAGCGGCTCGCGCCGCCGCCTGTTTTCAAGACAGGTTCCTCATCCGGCCGGATGCCTTCCATCTGCAAGCTGCGGCGGCAGGAATCGAACCTGCGTCACGACGGTTCAGAGCCGCCCGCCCGTACCAGCACAGGCCCCACCGCATCGTCTATTCGAGACACGCTGGCCCCGAAAAGGCTCGGGGAGAAGGATTTGAACCTTCACTTCCTGCTTCGAAGGCAGGCCGCCTACCATTAGCCGATCCCCGATCCGTAAGGAGTGCCCTGTGGGAGTCGAATCGTGCGTCTCCTGGTTTTCTCCCCAGACGCTATGCCGTCTCAGCTACCGGTCCAACTGGTTGTGCGTACCACGAAAGAAGCCCGATGTCGCTTGTGACACCGGGCTCTTGGCAATCGTGCAGGGGGTGGTGGCCAGGTGTCACAAGCGCAAACGATGCCCGGGCAGCGTACTGGCCGAATAATCGGCTATACGCCCTTGGCATCCCGGTTCGCCTTGGGAACTTGACCACAACGAAATCATCGTGCCTCGTCCTCTGCTTGGGGCTGGGGTCGTCCCGGACGAAAACCGTCCCGGGGCACCGCTTGCCCTCTCTATCGCCAATAGACGCTCGAAACGGTCAGAAAGTTCGCGGGTTCTTTCCGCAATCCCAGGGGGCAGTAGAGAGATGCCGCTGCTCGAGGATTTATTCCTCGCAAACGCGGGGAAATCTCGGAAAAGACCCCGGGGTACGCGGAATTGGCCGGCCGGGCGCCCCTCACGGACCGCATCGGGGCCTGGTGCAGGGGGCATCCGCGCTGCTCGATCGGCGAGCCGAGACATTCCACGTCGTGCGTCGCCCGGACCGGCATGCAGCCCGTCTTCCCCGCCCGATCGTTCCGCTACCTACGTGCGTCTGATGGCCCCGAATCGATCACTTGGAGTTCTCCGTCCAGACGGAGGACCTGCCCGGGTCGCGTGGGTTGATCGACGCTTCTGTCCTTGTAGCGGACGGTACAGGGGCCGCCCCGGAGAGACTCGATCCTCACGTCGCTGAGGCTTCCGTCTGCCCACGCGAGATCGACCTCGAACCCGCCCCGGGCGCGGAGGCCGGTGACTTTTCCGTTTGCCCAAGCCTTGGGCAGCGCCGGCAGCAGTTCAAGCCGACCGGTATGAGACTGGAGCAGCATCTCGGCGACTGCGGCCGTGCCGCCGAAGTTGCCGTCGATCTGGAAAACCCGCCCCGGAAAACACGCGTTCATCAGGTTGGGAAAGGCGTTTCGGCCGATTAGCCGGTCGAGGTACCAGTGGGCCTGCTCGCCGTCGTGCAGTCGGGCGAAGAAACAGGTCTTCCAGGCGTTGCTCCAGCCGACGTCGCCGCCGAAGCCGCGCCGCCGGAGCACCTTGCGGCAGGCGTCAAGCATCTCGGGGGTCTGCTGGTGCGTGTATTGCCGGCCCGGGTAGAGCGCGAACAGGTGGGAAATGTGCCGGTGCTGGGGATCCCGTTCCTCAAACGGCTCGGCCCACTCCATCAGTCGACCGTCCGGCCCGATCCCGGGCAAATAGAGCTTCGAGCGGGCCTCGCGGACCTGCCGGACGAACTCGTCTTCGATCTGGAGTATCTCGGCGGCTTCCAGCGTGCCGGTCAGCACTTCCCAGATGATCTGTTGGCTCATGCTGGCGCCCATCGAGACCGTGTAGTCCTTGCCGTCCGGCCCGCGGTAATCATTCTCGGGCGAGTTGTCCAAGCCGGCGACAAGCCGGCCGGTTTCCGGGTGCGGGACGAGGTAACCAAGGTAGAAGCGGGACGCTTCCTTGAGGATCGGATACGCCCGCTCTTTGAGGAACTCTTCATCGCCGGTGAAGCGATAGTGTTCCATGAAGTGCTGCGTACACCATCCGCCGCCGTGCGGCCACATACCCCATTGAAGCGCGCCGAACGGCGTGTTCCAACGCCATACGTCGGTGGTGTGATGAGCCACAAAGCCTTCGCAGCCGTACGCGACCTTCGCCGTCTTTCGCCCGTTGGGAACCAGTCCTTCGACGAAATCGAAGAAGGGCTCGTGGCACTCGCTCAGGTTGGTCACCTCGGCGGGCCAGTAGTTCATCTGGATGTTGATGTTGATGTGGTAGTCGGCGTGCCACGGCGCGTTGATCTGCTCGTTCCAGAGACCTTGCAGGTTCGCCGGCAAGTTGCCCGGACGGGAGGAACTCATCAGCAGATAGCGGCCGAACTGGAAGTACAAGACGGCCAGCGCGGGGTCCTCTGCGCCGTCGCGGACGCCGGCGAGGCGCTGGTCGGTTGGCCTTGCGGCGGTCTCCCAGCCGCCGAGGTCCACCTGGCAGCGATGGAACAGCCGCTTGTGCTCCTTCACGTGATCGGCGAGCAGTCGGTCAAAGGGTTTCGCCATGGCCGCGCTGAGCTGTTGCCGACACGCTTCGCCGCGGTCGCGCTCCAGCGGCTTGGCGGGATCACTTATGTGGTAGTCGGTCGCCGCGGCCAGGTAGATCGTCACGGCATCGGCACCCTCGACCAGGAGGCGATCTTCCTCGGCTCTCAGCGTGCCGCCCTCAGCCTCGGCCATCAGACGCGCTTGCCACCGGACGCCAAGGTGCTTGCCTTCGTGCTGGGCCTGACCGGTCATCACCAACGTGTCATCGCCGATCGCTTCCGTCCGAAAGTCGGCCGGCCGGTCGAGCCGGACCTCCAAAGCCACCGCGCCGGGCTTGTCGGCGGTCTGCCGTACGACAATCACTTGATCGACGGCACTGGCGAAGACCTGACGAACGTATCTAGCGCCGTCGACCGTGAATCGCGTCGTCGCCACGGCGGTGTCCAGGTTGAGCTCACGGTAGTAGTCGCCCCTGTCGCCGGTCACGTTGAGCTTCAGGCGCAGATCGCCCAGCGTCTGGTGGCTGCGGGGCGTGATCCGCGGGGGCAGGGCCGCCTGGAGCACCTCGTGCGCCTTGGCGAAATCGCCGGCGAACCAGGCCTCGCGGGCGACGGACATCGCCTTACGAATACCCTCGTTCGGCTCGGGCACCGGTGGGCCGGCCCAGACCGTCTCCTCGTTGAGCTGAACCCGCTCCTCGTCGACACGGCCAAACACCACGGCTCCCAGCCGGCCGTTGCCGACCGGCAAGGCTTCAACCCAATTCTCGGCAGGCTGCTCGTACCAAAGCGTCAACGCGCGCTCGGCGCCGGCCGCAGGGCTTCCCACGCCGGCCAGCACGATGGCGGCGTGAAGCATCCCGATGAAGAAGTGACGCGAGATCATATCCGTAACTCCAAGGTTCGCAGGGGTCGCGGTGCTACCGCGCTGACGGTCTTTCAGGCTCCTGGTCGAAACATGCCCTAATGCTGACAACCTGACTTGGCCTTGTCGAACAACTGGGATAAATGGGTTCAAATCAAACAGGATGGACAAGATTCACGGGATGATTTTGCGATATCCCGTTCATCCGATGAACATCTGGTCGCTACCCAAACCGTTGACTGGGCAGAAACGTATTGAAATCGAGGCATCACGGAAACGGAGGTTCGAAAACCCAAGGCCGCAAAGCGATTGACGATGGTACTCCTGCTTCTGTTGGTGCTCACCGTTTCCCTTGTCATCGCCTGCCAGTTTTAGATTCTCCCTTGGGCACACTCCCGGGGTTCTTGGGGCGGGCTTCTGGGGTTCTCCGACGAAGTGTTGGAGGCTGACAAACACCTTCTTCGGTAGTTGCTCAAATCGTCGTTGCGTTTCCGCTGCCGGTTCAGGAAAGTTGCTGTTGGCAAAGCGACCGACGGGACGTCGCCTGGATTCAACGAACGACCGTCGCTCGCCCTGGTCCCTATTCTGAACATCCTGTTCATCCTGTCAAATACTCTCTTCGAAGGAAGGATCGGTCAACAAGGCCGCATGACTTGCTCACGTCAATCGGCGAGCTTCCCAACTTCTCAGCGAGACTTTGACTCGCAAACCGGACACGACCGCCCTCAAACTCCACCAACTTGGGATCCGCGAGCAACCGGCGTCCGTTCTAAGCTGAAGTTCTGGCCTTCTTTTGACGGATGTGCAAGCGCCGCAAGGGGTTGGGTGAGTTTCGGGGCGGAAAGGGTGGCCAGTAAAGTGTTCACGAAAGGGTTGACCGCTCCGGATATGTCCGTACCAATGCGGCATGGCAGCGAGAAACGGATCCGTGCACGTAGCCAAGATAGTGCGGCGGTACCGCGACAAGCAGTACCTCACCTATCTGCTCCGCCGAAGCTGCCGGGACGGCAAGAACGTACTCCACGAAACGCTGGGCAGTATCTCGCACCTGCCTGAGGGTCTCATCGATATCATCCGACGCAGCCTGCGGGGAGAGGAGTTCGTTTCCGCCGAGGAGGCATTTCGCACCACCCGCAGCTTGCCCCACGGCCACGTCGAGGCGGTGCTGAAGATGGTCCGCAAGCTGGGGCTGGACAAGCTGATTGGCGCCAAGCGATGCCCCCAGCGCGACTTGGTGATGGCGATGATCGAGAGAGCGGATTATCTTTCCCCGTTCCAAGCTGGCCGCCACCCGTGATTGGCACACGACCACGCTGGCCGAGGAGTTGGGCATGGAGGACGCCGGCGTCGATGCGTTGTACGCGGCGACCGGAAGCCAAGCGGAAGAAAGCGACTCGCCAAACGATCCACCACCTGCCCGTGCACAGCTTGGACACCCTGCTCAAGGAGTTAGGCACGCGTTGCCGCAACACCCACGTGCTGGCGTCCGACGCTTCGCACAGCTTTCAACAAGTCACCGAAATGAATCCTCTGCAAGCCGAAGCGTTCAGACTCCTGGAGCTGTAGCCGGAACCCAACCACAGCGATAGCACCTAAACCCCATGACCCCAAGCAGTTCCGCCGTCGCTGCCAACGGAACTTCCGGCTAAGGATCGGCCGAAGAATAACTCCCGCATTTCCGAAGTAGCAGGCACACTCCGTGTGCCGTAACCGGCGGACGGCACACGGCGTGTGCCTGCTACGGAAATCGGGAACTTGCTTTTCGTCCGATCCCTACTACGGCGCGGATCTGATGGCGCCGGCACTGTGGCGTGAGCACGCCTCCTCCGAGCGGATGGGCCAACTGGGGCGTTCGGTGGATGCCGAGCTGTGGCGCGACGTCGGGGCGTTCTACCACGCCGACCTGCGGAACCCGTGCGGCCCCTTCGTCCGAGCCTACGGGATGGACATGACCGGGTACTGCGCCCTGGTCGGATTGTGGATCGCCCTGGCGATCGGCGACCCGGCCCCGGCGCCGTGGCCCGCGTCCGGCGGGCACCATCAGGGCGAGCGGGTCTACGGTCCGGTCTTCGCGCTTCTCCGTCCCGAGGTGCCCGAGGACGCGCTGCCCCACCTGCGACGTTTCACCGGGCCGCGCACCTTCGAGCGGACGTTCGGCGAAACGCAGGCGACCGTCCTGATCGAGAGGGATCTGATGATGGGTGCGGCCACTTTGAAGCGGCGCTGGGACCAGCAGCACCCCGCGACGATCTATTGGCGTCCCGCCCCCGAGGAGCCTCTCGGCTGGATTCTCCTCACCGGACTCAACGACGGGGTCGCTCCGGTGGTCGCCGACCGCTGCCTCCAACTTCGGCGGCAGTCGAAATCCGACGAGCCGATCCAGTTCCTCCTTCGGGCGCCGGACCTGGACGAGGCGGCCGCCACACCGGGCCGCTGGGACTTGCCGGGCCTGTGCGTGGCGGTCGAAGTCGCAGCCGGGGTGACGCTGGATTACGTGCGGTGGATCGACCACCCGCGATACGGCCGCTGCCTGGAGGTGGGCTACTCGACCCCCACCGAGATGGCCGGCAGAACGCAGGCATTGTCGCTGCGGCCGGAGCGTTGAAGGACTCCACCCGGGCGATGGAACTCGGCGTTTGCATGACTCTCCCGGCTTTTCTTGTGCGCTGGCCGCATCGACCGCGGCGCCATGATAGAATCAAGCTCAGCACCCGGATTCTTATACCCCGCAGGAGCGCTGACATGATCCATCGCCGCGACTTCTTGAAGTCTTCTGCCGCCACGAGCTTCTCGCTCCTCACAGCCGGCCGGCTTGCGTACGGTCGCGAACAGGAACGGGCGGCAGTGGCCGGTCCCTCCGGCTCCCTCCTCTTCCGTCTCTCGCGCGACGTGCCGACCCGACTGTTCGATGGCGAGCGCTGCTGGTGCCATCCCCGAGCCGGCATCGTCCCCGGAGCCGGCCACGAAGGTCAGCCGCGCGTCGTGATGACGATGAACACGATGCACCTCGAAGGGAGCGACGTGTTCAAGGGGATGTACGGCCTGCGAACGGATGACCTCGGCGAGACGTGGACCGAGCCGCGCGAGATCGACGCGCTTGCCCCACGCTGCGAGACGCTGGATGGACAAGAGCGCCCGGTGGCCGTGAGCGACTTCTGGCCGAGCTGGCACGCTGCCACGAAGACCCTGTTGGGCACCGGCCACACGGTCGTCTACACGCCGGATTGGAAGGTGACGCGGCCGCGACCACGGCACACGTCCTACTCGATCTACGACGCCGACAACGACCGATGGAGCGCTTGGCGGAAGCTGGCGATGCCCGATGACAAGAAGTTCCACGACGCCGGGGCCGGTTGCACCCAGCGGTACGATCCGGCAGACGGAACGATCCTGCTCCCCATCTACTTCCATCCGCCCGGGAAGAGCTCGCACGTCGCCATTGCCCGCTGCACGTTCGACGGCCGGACGCTTCGCTATCGCGAGCACGGCAACGAGCTGGGAATCGACGACGAAACGCGCGGACTGCACGAGCCGTCGCTGACGCGGTTCGGCGGGCAGTATTTCCTGACCATCCGCAACGACAAGCTCGGCTTCGTCACCCACAGCCGCGACGGCCTTCACTTCGAGCCCATGCGGCCCTGGCAGTTCGACGACGGTTCGGACCTGGGCAACTACAACACGCAGCAGCACTGGGTGACGCACAGCGAGGCCCTGTTCCTGGTCTACACTCGCCGCGGGGCGAACAACGACCACGTGTTCCGCCACCGGGCGCCTCTGTTCATGGCCCAGGTGGACACCGAACGGCTCCAAGTGATCCGCGAGACCGAACGGATTCTCGTGCCCCAGCGCGGCGCTCGGCTCGGCAACTTCGGGGTCACGGACATCAGCGAAGAGGAGACCTGGGTGACCGTGGCCGAGTGGATGCAGCCAAGGGGCGTCGAAAGGCACGGCAGCGACGGCAGCGTGTTCGTCGCCCGGATTCACTGGGCGAAGCCGAACAAGAACGTGTGAGGTGGATGTGATCATCGGGTACGCGAGCGTCGACCTGCTGCTCTCGGCGTTCAGTAAGGAGCCGCGTCACAATAAGTTGAGAGCCGACGCATGAATTGCTTGGAGTGGGAGTGAAGGGGGTCTCGCGGGAGCTGGGAAGCCGGAAGGGGGGAAGTTGGACCGGGTTCGTGGTGTGAAAGCGCGGTTCGGGCCGTCCGCGGCGGCCCAAGTGGCGCACCCTTCACGCTGCCGGAGGTCGCGGGGCGCGTTTGGCCGGTCGGATGGAGAGCGATCGCGCGGCCCTCAGCCGTGGGCCAGCGCCAAGTGCATCGCCAGCAGCGTTTTGTCCAGCCGAGCTTGGAATGCCTTCGTGCCGCGCTCGCTCAAACGGTCTTCGCCGAAATCGTACTTCGTCAACTTATGAAGCCGTTCAATCACCGTTCGTCGAGCCATGACCTTGGCGAACCGCTTGGGGACCTGAGGAAACTCCCGATCCAGCCACGGCAGCCGGTCGAAGCCGATCGTCACGCGACGCGCTCCCGC
>DATKZH010000069.1:0-3975 GCA_035528065.1 Thermoguttaceae bacterium
GGGCTTGGACAACCCCGAGTCGCAGGTTGCGAACCTGAAAGGCAGGAGAAAATACGTGAGCGAGTTCCAAGCAAATGAAACGGTCCAGAGCAAACGCGACCTGTACGTTTTGCTCGTGGACGACAACGACCTTCAGACGCCCGTGTCAGGCCTGAGCCCTTCGGTGGATATCGTGAAGGCGGGCGGATCGGCCTTTGCTCCGATTGCCGGCTCGGTGGACGAGGTCAGCGATGGCAACGGGAGTGGCGTTTATCGGATTCGCCTTGCTCAGGCCGACGTGGACACGGAGGGCACGGGGATGTTGAAGGTTGCGGCCGCGGGGGCGGCCACGCAGTTCGTCCTGATCAAGATAGTCCGTTTTCTGGACGAAGTGCACCTGGTCAAGGCGACCCTGGCGAACAATCTGACGCACAATGAGCTGACCGGCGTGGACAAGGCCATGGACGACGACGGCGAAACGGTCTTGCTGACCCGGACGCCGGTCGTCGACGTCGAGTTGGCCGGGGCCGACTGGACGGATTCGACCAAGCGGCTCACCGAGACCGGGGCGTTCGCCAACTACATCCACGAAACCGGCGACAAGATCACGCTGACCGCCGGGACGGGGGTCGTCACCGGCGAGTACACGATCGCCGACAAGATCGACGACGACACGATCGAGCTGACCGCGGACATCAACGCGGGCGGCGGTGATATCACGGACAATTCGGTGACGGGCTTGATCTCGAACGATCGGATCATGGTGACGGCGTCATGAGTGACCTGCTGGGCAAATGGCTGAACCACTACGACCCGATCCACCGCGGGTGGACGCGGGCGGGCATCGCCAACGGTGTGACGGCAATGCACGGCTGGTCGTTCCCGCGTCGCAGGGGCGGCTATCTCCTGTACCTGGGCACCAGCCTGGCCGGGATTGATATGACGCGGCCGGTGGGCGTGGGCTCGCATGACGCCACGACGGTCCGGCTGTTTCCGTGGATCTGCCCGCCCCCCGCGACGCGTTGCTACGTTCGGCTGGTGGCGATCGGCCCGGGCGGCGTGGAATCGGTCGAGAACCCCAAGGACCGCCAGGTCGTCGCGTTCACGACGGGTGACGGCGGCGAGGTCCCGGACCCGGCCCCGCCGGCGCCGCGGAGTTTAGAGGTCCTGCCGATTGCCGGCGGCAAGTTCCGGATCCGCTTCCTGTTCGTACCGTCGCGGCACTTCGCCCGTGCGGCCCAGTTCCGCGTCTACGGCAACAACGGCAGCGGTGCCGTCAACTACTCGACGCCCGTTCAGACGATCGCCGCCCGCCCCTCGCTCAGCGGGGCCGGCCACTACGCGTGTGACACCGCCGCCTTCGACCACGGCACCAGCGTCAAGTGGGCCGTCCGTGCCCGGACCACTGACGGCGGCGAGGAACCCAACACCGTCGTGGCCGAAGCGCAGGCCGACGCTCAAGGGCCGGCCGATCATCAAGTGTCCGACATCGCCTACGGAGACGACGAGTGATTCGCGATCGCCAAAAGCTGCTCGCCGACCAGCGGACCCGCCGCCCCGGCGCCAAGACCGGCCAGCACATCATCCAGATCGGCGGCGCGCCGGGGGCGGCGGTGGCGCTAAAGGTCGCGATCTTCGACGGCACCCGCACGGACAAGAGATACACGGGACACCTGAAACTCGACAGTGGCAGCGACGGCGATGCGATTCAGTTCATGTTCTTTAACGATACGGGCGTTGACGACCTGCTTGGCGACGATGACGAAGTGTTCGTCGTCAAGTGTCCAACGTGGCTCGAATCCGATTCGGATTGGGGTGACGTTGAGACTTACGGAGAGAAGTACGTCGGGATCGGCGGTGTTCGCAAAGCGGACAGTCCGGTGATTGGGGTTCACGACGGTGGCAGAACCAACAAGACCTACTTCGGCCATATAAGAAAGGACGACGGGAGTCTTGGGGCCGCGATCCGGTGGAAGTTCCCGAATGATCCAGGGGTCGATAATCTCATGGGAGGCGGGCATGTTATATTGATCCGAGCACCAAGCTGGGACATTTCCGATTGGGCACCCGGTGGCGATAGGTATTGGGCTTCCCTCACTCCTTGGTCGGCGTGCATGTGATGGCGTGGACGATAGTTCCAAACGTGGTTCCGGGCTCGGTGCACACCGCCGCCATGCTGAATGAGTTCCGGTACGCGATCATCGAACGCGCGAAAGCGATCCAAGCCTGGTCCTATGGTTATCCTTCCTATGTTGTCGGTTCTCCGGTAGACATCCTCGCCATCGCAAACCGGATCACGGCTTTGATCTCCTTCCCGTACGCGCCTGGTTTTTTCATGGATATTGAGGCCACCCCGCCGAAGAGGTTCTGCACCGACGCTGATCCTGACATGAGCAACATTTTTCAGCGGTGTTTCGGCACTTGGGATTGGCCGAACGAAGCACCAACCGCTCAGCACTTGCTCGACATGATGACGGTGCTGAACAAGCTCAAGTACGTTTGGATTTCGTACTCCGGTTCGATGCCTTGCGTTATAGGACTGCGAACTCGTTTTTGGCCTGGTCCTTGGTACGGGTTTCCAGAGACCTATGATTATGGTTCAGAAACGGCTGCATGCACTGCCAGGGTGACAGCTTTGGACGAGTGTGAGTGCGCAAGCGGGTTGCCAGGATCAGTCCCAAGCTGGGTAAACGAGCTGATCGCCGGTCCGATGCACGTCACTGGCTGTAGTGATTTGATTTGTATCGATGTACGGCAGGAACAAGAAGAAGAAGGCGATGACTGGAGAGCGAGGGGTTTTCAAGAACGAACGATAGGGCGATTGGTGATCGGACCTGTTCCTTCCGATCCACTACCCCAATTCGATGATGTCGATTATCCGACACCAGACGGAGCGGTTTACATCAAGTGGAACGGTTATGCTCTCCGGCTCTTCCCGACCGGCCCGATAGAATGGAAACATCCAATAGCAAGGGACACTGTGCAACGGGTAAGGAAATACGATCCAAACGTCGATGGCGATCCGCCGGGTGACTCACCGCTGGAGAAGTTTGAGAACGCTATGACGCACGGTACAGCGTGGAGGACCCTCACGATTCCGAGCGGAACGGAAAAGAACACGAGCCTGTGGTTCCACGACGATGACGCCCCTTGGACGACCGAGCTGGTTACGGATGGAGATGTAACGCTTGGAGTCGGAGACGAGGTTGCTTTTCTGTGGTTGACGGACGTGGCGATAGAAGATGATGATGCGGAAGATGCTAGTCTGATTTCAGGCTACAGCGGCCCACCATACTACAGGTTTGGGATGTTCGCGGAGCGGTCTCTAGTAATGACGCAGTGGCCGACCTTGGAGTTCAAGTTCGTAAAAGGCGTATAAGAGGGCTTTTTGAACGTGTTTCGACGGCCTGACGTAGGCCGTTTGTTCGGTAGAAGTTCGGCCCGAATGTTAGGGTCGAAAAAAACTTGACCAAACTTCGGACTTCTTGCTCCGCAACGGCCGCCCGGCCGCGAGCGGATTCTTTGTGCGCCGAGGTATTGCCAACTACCGTGCGCGGATTGCCAAGTAGCCTTGCGCTCTATGCCATCTTCAGCCCGATCACACGCGCAAGGGACGAGACGGAAATGGCGCACGCTAATTCACCCAGATCGGACTCGAGATCGCCTCCTCGTTGTTGTCCTGAACGACTCGGACGTAGTAGTAGCATTCCCGGTTGGGGTCGAAGGCCGGGTCGCGCCATTCGAGATTGACGCTGACCTGGTTGGGCTCGACCTTGTGGACGACCTGGCTGTCTTTCTTGATCTCGATGAGCGTGATCGGCGTGGTGCCGACGGCGTGCACCGTGATCGTCGGTGCCGTCGTCGTCATGTACTCGGATCCCATGAGGTGCCCGTCGGCCCGGACGTCGAGGATGATCCGGTCGCCGCTGGTGGCGTACACGTGCCGATCGTACAGGGCGCGGAAGATCGCCTCCCGCGTCCGCTCGGGAGTGTAGA
>DATKZH010000070.1:0-7978 GCA_035528065.1 Thermoguttaceae bacterium
GACATCGCCCCGCTGCCTGCGTTTGGGGGCGCCCAAGTGGCGATCCTCGACCCGCTGGACAAGGTCCAGCCGCTCACCGGGAAGATGATTCCGGTGCAGGCCCCGGGATACCTTGCGGCCAACCACCTGTGGAATGCCGACGGGAAGCAGATCCGCCTGGCCGCCGCCCGAAACGAGTTCGTCGCCTTCCAGATCCTCCTCGATGGGCCGGTTCGCGGCGTGCGGCCCTCGCTGATGTTCGACGGGGAGAGCAAGGGGATTCGGGCGAGATTTGGGCGATTCCGCTACGTGGCGTCGGACTTGGGGCCGCTCGCGGACCCCGTCGTGCCGCTCAGCGGGCCGGTCGATGTCCCCAGCCCGGACGAAGATATCCCCGGCTTGGCCCGAGGGAGCCTGCTGTGCGAGGTGTACGTGCCGCACTACGCGACGGCCGGGGCCCATCAGGGCACGCTCCAGCTTCGCACCGGAAGCGAGGCCCTGAAGATCGACGTGGTCCTCTGGGTCTGGGACTTCACCCTGCCCGACGTGCTCAGCTTCCTGCCCGAGATGAACTGCTACGGTCTGCCGGAGAACGAGCGCGACTACTACCGGCTGGCCCACAGCCATCGCACGGTGCTCAATCGGTTGCCGTATTCCCAGCGGGGGACGGTTGCCGATGGCTGCGCCCCGGCGTGGGACGGCAAGAAGCTCGACTGGTCGGCGTGGGACCGGCGTTTCGGGCCGTATCTGGACGGCTCCGCGTTTGCCGATCTGCCGCGTTCGCGCGTCCCCCTGGAGTGCTTCTACCTGCCGCTCCACGAGAACTGGCCGAGCCGGATCGAGGACCACTACAACGGGAGCTACTGGGCGGATCAAGCCTTCGACGCCGCGTATCGGGAGGCGTTCGTCGAGGTCGCTCGGCAGATGGCGGAACACTTCGAGTCCCGCGGCTGGCACGGGACGGTCTTCCAGTGCTACTTGAACAACAAGAGCTCGTTCAAACGCAACGGATGGTCGCGCGGCTCGTCGCCCTGGATCCTGGACGAGCCGGCCAACTTCCAGGACTACTGGGCCCTGCGCTGGTTTGGCGAGGCATTTCATGAAGGGGTCCTGGGAGCGCTTGGGCGGTCCGGCGGCGGCGCGAAGCTCTGTTTTCGCGGCGACGTCTCCCGGCCCCAATGGCAGCGCGACGCGCTCGACCACGTGCTCGACTACAACGTGGTCGGCGGAAGGGCGTTTCGCCAGTACCACCGTACGGTGATCGACCGGAAAGAGCGGTTCGGCCAGATCGTCGTCGACTACGGCTCGGCCAACGCCGTCGACCAGAGCAACATGCAGCCGGTCGGCTGGTGCCTCGATTCGTGGACGCTCGGAAGCGACGGCGTCGTCCCCTGGCAGACCATCGGCAACGACGGCTCCTGGCAGCGGGCCGATCGCTTGTCGCTCTTCTACCCGGGCCGCGTGGTGGGCGAGGAAGGACCGGTCCCGTCGATCCGGCTCAAGGCGTTCCGCCGCGGCCAGCAGGACGCCGAGTATCTCACCCTGCTCGCCCAAGCGTTGGGTGAGCCTCGGCGGTCGCTGGGCCAGGCCGCGCGTCGCGAGCTGGACCTGGCCGCCCAAGAGCGCGGAACCGGCGTGACCGACGCCGAGGACGCCGGCGCGATGCACTACGCCGCTCTCCTGCCGCAGGACGCCTGGGCGCTTCGCGTCCGGATCGGACGAGCCATCTCCGAGCATCACCCGGAGCCGAAACGGCAGTTGGTCGATCTGCGCACGCCGCGGCGCGATCCTGCCGCGGCCCCGCCCGGCTACGTGGCCGGCCAGGGCCCATCCGCTCCGGAGTCGACGGGTCGGGGAGCCCCGGCGGGGCCGACCGTGCTTGAGCGGCTCCAGGGCAGGCAGTTCGTCCGCGACGCGTTGATCCACCCCGAATCGCCCGAGAAGAGCTTCGGCGGCGTGACACGCGACAACCAGATCGTCCGCCAGGACGCATGCAGCGCGTTTCTGGTGCGCTTCGATCTGGATCGGGTCGATCTGCCGGCAGACGCCCGGGTCGAGAAGGCGACCGTGAGCTTCTACGTTTGGGACCCGAGCGGCACGGGAAATGCCAAGGTATGTGCGTTCGGGCTGAAGACGCCGTGGGACGAAGCGTCGGCCACCTGGCAGCGCCCGGCCGCCGACGCCTCGTGGAAGGGGGGCGGTAGGTTCGCGTTCGGCTGCGACACCACCGAGCCGGTCGACCGCGTCATCGTCCCGCCGGACGCAGGCTCCGACACGGTCGACCCCCCGTTGGAGTACCAGCTCGACGTGACCACGCTCGTGCGCAACTGGCTATCGGGCGAGATGCCCAATCATGGGCTGGCGATCGCCTCGGTGGTCGATCGGGCCGTGGACGACGGGCAGTGGACCCGCCTCCAGGTGCTGGCCTCCGAGTATCGGCAGGCGCAATACACGCCGAAGCTGGAGATCCACGTCGGGCAGTGAGCGTTGGGAAGCGGAGCGAGCGAGGTTCTTGCGTTGTGACTTCTGCGCGCCGTGCGCGCATGTCTGTAGGCCGGAATGCCATTCCGTCCTACTTGGCTGCGGCCGGTGGTCGCGTCAGGTCACTCGCCGACGTAGGGCATCAGGGCCATGAACCGGGCCCGTTTGACGGCCTGGGTCACGGCGTGCTGGCTCACGGCGGTGCAGCCGCTCTTGCGGCGGCCGATGATCTTGCCCTGGCGATTGGTCAGCTTTTTCAAGAGGTCCAGATTCTTGTAGTCGACGTACATCGGCCGGGGCCGATGTCCTTCCACGAAGATCGGGTCCTTTTTCTTGCCTCGGATCTTGGCCTTGGCGCGCTTTCGAAGACGGGAGAGATTGCTTGGCGGCGGCATATTCTTGTGCCTGGTTGCGGTTTGTGACAATCCGACGCCGGCAGCCCACCGCGGGAGGGGCTGCCCCGGAAAGCTCTTTATCATACCAAACATCGGCGTGGAGACAATAGGCGGTACAGCGCAACGGCGATCGCGTTTCTGGAAGCACGCGATCGGCCGCCCTCGTCCGCCGCTGGCCCCGGAATCCCCGCTAGAGCGGGGGAACGCTCGACGTGCGGTGTGAGTAGAATGGGCCGTGATGCCGGCGCGATTCTTGGGGGAGCGCCCCGGCTTTCCCCGATCCGGCGTTGTTTCCTTTTCGGCAGGCGCCAGGCTCTGGTATGGTAAGGAAGCGAGAACCGGGAGGCTCCAAGCGGCTTCAGTTCGGGCTTTCGTCGATGTTGGCGACGGCCCTGATGCTCGCGCTCTTGTTTGGCTATCTCCGGCCGTTTGGCCCGGACGCAGTTGCCGTGTGTGGGCTGGTCGTGCTCGTCGCGGCACTGGTGGGCGGCATTGCCGGGGCGGTGGCCGGGAGGAACCCCGACACCCTCTTCTGGTCGGTCATCGGGGCCGTGTTCGCCTATCTGGCCGTCGTCGGATTCGCCCTCTATCACTGGTCGTCAGCGTACATCTGGCCGCTGGTGGGGATGGCGGCGGGGACGACGGTGGGTGCATTCGGGCAAGGCAGGCCGGTGCGCCGCATGGCGTTCGGCTCGCTCGCCGCCACGGCCGTCTTCGCGAGCTACGTGCTCCTGCTCTTCGGCCTCAATCCCGACCTCGGTTACGAGCTGCTCTGCGCGGTTCTCGGGGGAGCGCTCTTGGGACTGGTGGCCGAGATCGCCGAACGCTTCGAGAAGCGGACCGCGATTCCCCGGTACGTGCTGGCCACCGCCCTGGTGGTCGCCGCCATCCTGGGGCACTGGATCGTGCCGAGGGTGATTCCGGGCCTCTGATCCATGCCCGTGCAGACCTCATTCAAGACGCGAATGCGCCCGAGTTTCGCAACGGCGAACGCCGACCGCCGGGAGGACGTCGTGAAGCTCACCCGCCGCCGATGGCGGGGAACACGCCGACGCGGTCGCCGTCCTCCATCGCTTGAGAGAGCGTGGCGGCGCGGTTGTTGACGAAGAGGATGCGGGTCTGGTCGGGCGGCACGCCCAGTCGCTCGAGCATCTCGCCGACCGTCTCGCCCGGCTCCACGTCGACCTCGACCGACGGCGCCCCGCCCACGTAGGCCCGCAGTGTGGCGTAGAGGTTCACTTGGACTTGAGCCATGATCGTCGCGGAGTGTCTCTTCATAAGGTGCGTGCAGCGCACCAGAGTCGGCCGCTAAGCACTGTGAACCTTGTCCAACTCCTCGTCCGGCACGGTGAACGTGACATCGTGCGGGGCGAGCCTCTCCTTCTTGAAGAAATCGGGGAGCCGGTCGTCGATGGCGGTGAATCCGGCCGCGGCGTTGAACCGGCGTTCGCCGGCGAGCACTTGTTTGCCCAACGCGGCGTAGTCGTCGGCCGTGAACGGGCGTCCGTAGAAGCCGCTGAGCATCTCGCAGACGGCGTCCATGGCGTTCTGGTCGTCGAGCACGGCAAAGGCGACGAACAGGCACAGCCCCGCGGCGTCGATCGCGGCGGTGGCGATTTGCAGGTTGCGACTCAGCTCCCACTGTCCTTCCGGCTTGAGCGGGTCCACCTTGCCGCCGACGCCGAGCACGTTGGCCGTGATGGCGTAGCCGGCCGTGTGGTCGGCGCCCATCGTCGAGGTCGCGTAGGTGACCCCGATCCCTTGGATCGCCCGGGGGTCGTAGGCGGGCATGGACTGCCCTTTGACCGTGGGGATTCGGTCCACGCCGAACGCCTTTCCGAGCACTTGGGCCCCGGAGGCGACCAGCCGGCCCAAGGGCGACCGCTTGGCCACCTCCTCCAGAAGCCCGAACGCGGCCTCTGCGTCGCCGAAGGGGATCACGCCCGCCTCCATCGCCACGCCGATGGTGGCGCCGGTTTCGATCGTGTCGATCCCCAGGTCGTCGTCCATGCGGTCCATTCGGGCGATGGCGTCGAGGTCGTCGATGCCACAATCGGCGCCGTGGGCCCAGATGGTTTCGTATTCCGGCCCTTTGGTCACGTAGTGGCCGTTCTCGTCGACGTAGATCCGCGAGCACTTCATCGTGCACCCGCGATGGCAGGCGTGGGCGATCTTGCCTTCGCCGCCGCGCTGGAGAATCAGGTCGTGCTGCCGCTCGCCGCTGACCGCCTCGGTGCCCTCGAACTGCCCGCCGCTGAAGTTACGCGTCGGGTACGCCCCGGCTTCGTTGATCACGTTGGCCAGGATGTTGGTCCCGTACTTGGGCAAGGTCCCGCTGGTGAGCGGGTGCGTCTTGAGGGCCTCGGCGAACTTCTTGGCGCCCTGTTTGAACGTGGGGGGATCCGCCGGCTTGGTGCGCGGGCCGCCGGCCGGATCGATGACGATCACCTTGACGCCCTTGGAGCCCATCACCGCGCCCATGCCGCCGCGGCCGCAGTGTCGGGTGGGGCGGCCTTCGACGTCGGTGACGGCTATGCTGGCGGCCGCCGCGAGCATCTCCCCCGCCGGGCCAATGCTGATGCAGGCCGCCTTGTCGCCGAGCTCGTCGAACTGCTTTTGGACCGTCTCGTAATTGCCCAGCCGGGCGAGCGCGTCGGCCGCCTCGATCCTCAGGCCGTCCTTGTTGACCACGAGCCGATAGAGCTGTCCCTTCGGCGGTCTTCCCTCCAGCACGATGGCCTTGATGCCCAGGGCGGCCAGGGCCAACGCGGCCATCCCCCCCGAGTTGCTCTCCTTGATCGTCCCGGTCAGCGGGCTCTTGGCCCCCACCGAAAGCCGCCCGGAACAGGGCGCCCCCGTGCCCGTCAGAATACCCGGCGCGATCACCAGCTTGTTCTCCGCGGAGAGCGGATGGCAGGTGGCGGGCACCTCGCGGGCCACCACGGCGGAAGTCAACGCCCGGCCGCCAAGCTCCGCATACGCGTTGCGCGGCTCCTCCACACGGACGGTCAGATCGGTCATGTTGACGCGGTAGATCACGGCCATGGCCCAACCCCTTGATATGGACATTGCGATGTAGGAACAGCGCGACGCTGGGTAGCCTACGGATTTTCCGGGCCGACTGTCAAGGCATCCAGTGCGGCTCCCGGGGCGTCGCTGGCCCACTCGGGATCGGCCGAAGAATAGCCTCCGCATTTCCCCACCGGCGTTGCCCGGTGGGGATTGCCCAATCACGCTCCCCAAAATCCGTGACGGCCAGAGAATTCGCGTTCCGCCAGGGCGCGAACCGGCTGCGATTTTTGCAGGGCGCAGCGGGCGCTGGGATTACTGGACCACGCAGGGGATGACGGGAACGAACCCGGAGATGGTCTGATTACCCGACTTCATCGTTGCCGTAATGATGAGCCCGCCCGTCTGACCCGGGAACACGAACTTGTTGCCGAAGACGGTGATCGTGATGGTGCTTTGATTTTGGCCGGCGGGGATGGGCGGCGCCTCGATCCGCCACTCTTTGGGAATCGTGCTGGGCCTGAGCGTGACGTCGCCGGGCGTGACGCCCTCCTTGAACGACGCCTTGACGACGAGTTGACACCGGCCTCGGGCGAGACCGCCTCCCGGACGATCGGCTGATCCAGCTTGGCCTTGGCCTCGTTCGCCAGGTTGCGCTTTTCGGAGGCGGCCGTTCAGGCCTCCTGCTCTGTATCCAAGAGGCACTGACCGCAACTCCCAGCGTACTCGTCGCCAGAGAGCATGTGCCAAGCCGCCTTCCCTTCGGCCGTGAAGGGCCCCTTCGGCGGACCTGTCACTTCGATGGCTCTGGCTCTTATTGGATCACACGGGCTTCTATGCCCGCGATCTCGCGGTTGGCGAACTCGTCTGTGAAGAGCCAATTTTGATAGAGGCGTTCGATCTGTCCCAAACGACCGGCGACCGATGACTTTGTCAACGTGCGCTTCACATCCTTCGGCCGATCCTCATCACGGATCGGCGGGCGTACGCGATCGGCGGGTGGCTGGTAGGATGGATTGTAGACCAGGGCCGGCAGGGTGTCCGCGGGACACAGATGGCGCCACAGGAAGGCCTGCATACTGTCTTCGGCCGGCACGGCCCCATGGACGATTTCCTGCTCCCCAACTTTCGCACTGCCAATGACGGTGAGGTTGACCGGCTTTTCCATCTCCGTCAGGCTGGTCTTCAGCTCCAGCCGCACCACCTCTTGACCAGCCGGCAGCGTGGCGCCGCCCGATTCGAGCCCCTCGGGCAAGTCTTTGAAGCTCAGCGTGATCGGCCCGGTGAATCCGTCCTTGCGTATGGCGAAGACGGTCACCGCGGCGGACTTCTTGCTTTGAATAACGATCCTGGAAGGGATCAGACGCAATACGAAATCGGGCTGCGGCTGGCTGATCCGGAGCCGGTAGGCATACTCTTTGCCTGCGTGTCGCCTCGTGTCGCCGAGGTGAACGAAGTATTTTCCGTCGGCGGGCAGCTTGACCATGAGGTAGGAATCGGCGTGGTCGGTGTTCAGCCCCGACGCGGCGTCGTAATGATCGTCGTTCAGCGCAATCACCTTGCCATCGGCGGCGGTGACCTTGACGAAGGAATCGAACGGGGAGCCGAGCCGGCGGGCGTGCACTTCCGCGACGATGGTCTCACCGGCTTTTCCTTCCACCTCGAAGACGTCCCAGTCACCCGGGCGATCCGCCCGCCCGTTGACGATGATGGGAAGTGTCACCTTCTGCGCCTGGGACGGCTCGTCGTTGGCTTCCGCGTCCAGGCACTCGGGCAGCGTGTCCAGCGCAAACGGCACGTAGTTGGAAACGAGTGTCCCGTTGGTGGCGGCAATCAAATGGTGCCCCGGTTTTGCGTCTTGGGGGGGCGCGGAGAGCGTGGTCTTTTCCAGATTCCAGCCGTTCATCTCGATCTTGACCGGCTCGCCCACACGGCCGCCCAACGGGAAGATGCTGGTCACAAACGGCGCCTCAGCGACGGTGATCCGATACACAAAACTCTCGCGGCCGCGAAAGAGCGCCTCGTTGATGGTGAGCACGTAGTCGCCGTCCTCGGGGACCTCAAAATAGAGGACCGGGTCCGGGTGGAGATTGAAATCGTCGTTGTACGCCAAC
>DATKZH010000071.1:0-11550 GCA_035528065.1 Thermoguttaceae bacterium
TCGCCGTAGCGGCGATCCCGAATAGATGGTTGAGCCCTCGCCCTTGAGGCCTCGTGGACAGCCCCGCACGCTCACCAGTTCGCAACAAGCAAATAACAACAAACTACCTGGTTGACAAAAGCGTTCCCATAGATGGGTCGACGAAGGAGACCCACGCGTTTGCTCCCCCACTCCCCACTCCCCACTCCCATGAACCTCGCCTTCAGCTCCAACGCCTACCAACGCTTCTCCATCGAAGAGACCATCCGCCGAATCGCCGGGCTCGGCTACGCCGGGCTCGAATTGCTGGCCGACGTGCCCCATGCCTGGCCGGCCGGGCTGTTGGACGAGCGGAAACAGGCGATCCGCAATTGCCTCAAAAAGCACGGTCTGGCGATCTCCAACGTCAACGCCTTCATGATGAACGCCGTGGCCGATCCGCGCCAGCCCTACTGGCACCCGTCGTGGATTGAGCCGGACGCGAGCTACCGGGCGATCCGCCGCGAGCACACCAAGCGGGCCTTGAAGCTGGCCGCCGAGCTGGGCGCCCCGAGCATCCAGACCGAGCCGGGCGGGCCGTTGGCCGAGGGGCAGTCGTGGAAGGAGGGCGCACGCGTCTTCTACGACGAGCTGATGCCCTGCGTCGACGTGGCCGAAGACCTCGAAGTCCATCTCTTGATCGAGCCGGAGCCGGGCCTGTTGATCGAAACGTTCGAGCAGTACCTCGACTTCGTCGACCGGATCGACTCGCCCCGCGTCGGGCTCAACTTCGACGTCGGCCACGCGTACTGCATGGGCCAGGACCCGCAGGACTGGATCGCCGAAATGGCCCCCCACACCAAGCACTACCACATCGAGGACATCGCCGCCGACCGCCGGCACGAGCACCTGATCCCCGGCCACGGCGCGATCGACTTCGCGGCCACGCTCTGCGAGATCGCCCGCACGGGCTACAGCGGCTGGATCACCGTCGAGCTGTACCCCTACCTCGCAAACCCCGACGACGCCGGCCGGGAGGCGAAAGGGTTCTTGGAGGGCGTGTGGGCGAAGCTCCAGCAGGCCTAGCCCGGACTACCGGCGGACGCATCTCGTAGCACAGGCATCCTGTAGCACAGGCATCTTGCCTGTGTTGCCGACGGTACAGGCTGGAAGCCTGTGCTACGGGCCGCCTTGGCGGCTCACGAGACGGCCGGTTCGATCCGGATGGAGATCGAGTCACTCTCCGGGGATTCGTCGAGACGGGCATTTCCCCACCGCGGAAGCGGCGCCAGTACTCGTCCGGGGCGCAGCGGGCCTTGCCGCTCAAGATGACGGCCCCGGCGCTTGCATCGCCGGGCAGGTTCGGTAGGATGTGGGCAAGCACTCCCACCCGTCGCGACGCAGAGCCCCCGAGCAGCACGTTGCACCCGCAGGGCGTTGTCGCACAGAGCATGCCGGCGAATACCCGCCCCAGGTCACGCCCCCGGAGCACAAGGAGAACCCGATGATCTACGGCCCACTTGGAGTCTGCATGCTTGCCGCAGCGTTGGCCGGTGCGCCGCCCAGGCAGGAGCTGAGCCTCAACGGCCCGTGGCAGTACCGGCTCGTCGAGGACCTCTCGGCCCCGGTGCCGGAAGACGGGTTCACTCCCTGCGAGGTGCCCGGCTATCTCGACGGCATCGACTACCGCCGGGCCTGGTTCCGGCGCACGTTCACGGTGCCCGAAGGCATGCAGGGGATGCGGATCAAGATCCACTTCGGGGGCGTGAAGTACAACAGCCGGGTGTTGGTGAACGGCCGGCAGGTGGGCGGGTGTTTCGGCGGCCACCGTCCGTTTGAGGTCGACGTGACCGAGGCGGTCCGTTTCGACGGGCCGAACGAGCTGGTGGTCGGCTGCCACGACTGGACGGGCCTCTTCACGCCCGGCCGGGTCGACTTCAGCCGCACGGCCGAGTGGGATCGCGTGCGCGGCGCTCCCCGCGACAAGATCCTCGCGCCCATCGGCGGCCTCTACGGCCTGTACGGGATCTGGGACGACGTCACCCTGCGGGCGCACCCGGCGGTGTACGTGAAGGACCGGTTCATCAAGCCGTCGGTGCGTCGCGGCGAGCTGGTGGTGGATTACACCCTGGCGAACGAGTCGTCGGCCGACGCGGACGTCGAGCTGCGGGCCGCCGTCGAAGACAAGGGGGCCGACGTGCTCCGGCTGCCGCCCGCCCGCGTTCACGTGCCCGCCGGCAAGAAGGCCGCGGCGACCGTTCGGCAGCCGTGGCCTGATGCGCACCTCTGGTCGCACGTCGATCCGTATCTGGTTCACTTGCGCACGGAGCTTTCGTCGGGCGACGTCGAGCGGACCCGGTTCGGCTTCCGCGAGTTCTGGGTCGAGGGCCACCGGTTCTATCTCAACGGGACGAGGATCAACCTGCTGGCCACGAGCTGGTGGCCGCCGCACGCCCCCATGCCGCGCGAGGAGGTCCGCGAGCGGTGGGAGGCGGTGAAGCGGTGCGGCTGCGTCGCCTTTCGCACGCACACCCAGCCGTGGCGGCCCGTCCATTACGACGTGGCCGACGAGTTGGGGCTCTTGATGATCATCGAGGGCGCGGTGTGGAATGACGAGAGCGTCTACCGGATCAACGACCCCGTGTTCTGGGAGAACTACGCGGGGCATCTCAAGGCGATGGTCGATCGGGATAAGAACCGGCCCTCGGTCGTGATGTGGAGCCTGGAGAACGAGTTCTACGGCGGGCGCATGAACGACGAAGCGCCGGCCAAGGAGGACCTGGTGCGGATGGGCAGGCTGATGAAGGAGTGGGACCCCACGCGGCCGATTTTCTACGAGTCGGACGGCGACCCCGGCGGCGTGGCCGACGTGATTGGGATTCACTATCCGCACGAATATCCCGACTACACCTGCTGGCCCAACGAGGCCGACTGGCTCGCCGAGCCGGCGACGATCGGCCACATGTTCCACAACGGCGAGGAGCCATTCTCCTGGAAGAAGGACAAGCCGATCTACGTCGGCGAGTTCCTCTGGCTGCCCTCCCGCGATCCGTCCTGGCACACCGTCTTCTTCGGCGACGCGGCCTACACCGACTACCGCCGCTACCGCAACCTGGGCAAGGCCGAATCGTGGCGCATGCAGGTCCTCGGCTACCGGCACCACGAAGTCGCCGGCATCTCCCCCTGGACCGTAATCGAAGGCGGCCCGCTCGACGAGACCAACCCCCTCTACCAGGCGCACCAGTACGCGTATCAGCACGTGGCCGCGTACCCGCTCGACTACGACCGCCGGTTCTTCTCGGGCGACGCGGTGAAGCGCCGGGTCGACGTGTTCAACGACGTGATCGAGGCGTCCGACCTCACGCTCGAGTGCGAGCTGGTGCTCGAGGGCAAGGTCGTCGACCGCGCGGTGCAGCAGGTCTCGTTGGGCCCGGCCGAACGTCAGATGATCGAAGTGCCCGTCGCGATGCCGCCGGTCCAACGCCGCACTCCGGTCGAATGGAAGGTGTCGCTTAAGCGCGACGGCCAAACGGTGTTCGACGACGCGCACGACTACCTCGTGTTCCCCCGCAGTGCGCTGCCCGAGATCGGCGGGCGCATCGGACTCTACGATCCCAACGGAGCGACCAGGCAGCTTTTCGAGGCCGCCGGCTTGGACACGACCCCGGTCGAGCGTCTGGACCAGCTCGACGACCGGCTTGACGTGCTCGTGATCGGGGCCGGCACGTTGGCACGCGGGGAGTCCGAGCGCCCGATCATCGGCCGCGTGCTCCCCGAGCGGAAGACGCTGGTCGAGTTCGCCGGTCGGGGAGGCCGCGTCTTGGTGCTCGCGCAGGACGCCTATCCGGCAGGGCTATTCGACATGAGCCTGAGCGACCACGGCTCGACGATGACTTTCCCGGGACGGTCGAGCCACGCGGCACTTGAAGGCGTGGAGCCCGACGACCTGAAGTTCTGGCGGGGGGATCACATGGTGGCCGCCCGCGAGCCTGCGCGGCCTACCTCGGGCGCTTCGGTGCCGATCGTGGTCTCCGGCTCCGTTGCCGGGATCGACCACGCGCCGCTTCTGGAGCGCCCGATCGGTCGCGGCACGATCGTCCACTGCCAGTTGAAGCTGCTCGAGAAGCACGCGACCGAGCCGGCCGCCGCCCGAATCCTCGCCAACCTGCTCCGCTACCTGGCCGACTTCCGCCCCACTGCCCGGAAGACCGGCCTCTTCGGCGGCTCGGAGGAGTACCGCGCGTATCTCCGCAGCCTCGGCCTGGAGTTCGACGACCTGACCGGCAAGCCGGCCGGCGCCGATCTGTCGGGCTACTCGCTGCTCGTGTGTCGGGGCGAAGTCGTCGAGACGGGCGAGCTCGCCGAGTTCCTCGAGCAGGGGGGCAACGTGGTGGTGCACCGGCCGTCGTCCGACGCGCTGGGGGAACTCAACGCCGCGCTGGGACTCGACTTGGTCAACCAGCCCTATGCCGGCCACGTGACGCGGGCGGAAGGCGATCACCCCCTGCTCGACGCGGTCACCCGGGAGGACCTCTACTGGCTCGGCGAGCACGTCGGCATCGGCTGGGCCACCACGCCGCGGGCCCCGGAGATGGTCGACGGCGTGTTCACCAAGAGCCTCGAAGGGAAGCAGCCGAAGTCGTACGAGGTGGAGGACTGGGAGCTGGAAGGGGGGATCGTCGAGCGCCGGGAGCCGGGCGTCACGTTCGCCACGGTCGGCTCGGCGTCGGCCCAGATCGATTTTCCGAAGACGGGCACGTACGTGATCGGCCTGGTCGCCCGCGGAACGCCGTGCCAGGGCGTCTACCCCGTCGCCCGGGTTACGATCGACGGCGAGCGGCTCGGCGACGTGCCCGTTTCGGCCGACGAGTGGCACACGGCGACGACGTTCGGCCGGGTGGAGCAGGGCAGGCACGAGGTCGCGATCGCGTTTACCAACGACGGCAGCGACCCGCCCCGCGAGGACCGCAACCTCTACGTCGACAAGGTGCTGGTCGCGCCGGACGACGGCGGCGAGCGGATCGACTTCCTCACCACGCCCCCGGCGGTCGCCGTGGCCGCCTGCGGCAAGGGCACGTTGGTGGTCGATCAGCTCCGCTGGGACACCGAGGAGCGAAACACCCGCAAGGCGGCCCGGTACGCCTCGTCGCTCCTGACCGCGCTGGGCGGCGATTTCCCGCCGCGGCTCGGCGTCACCGTCGAGTGCGAAACGATGGAGCCCCAGCCCGACATGCTCCACTTCACCAACCGGGGCACGTTCGTCGCCCTGGCGTGCAGCGGCTATGTGAAGACCCCCATCGAGGTCGCCGCGGCCGGGCGTTACGCGGTGGAGATCGTCGCTTCGGGCAGCGAGGCGGCGGGCGTGCTGCCGATCGTGGAGGTCCGCATCGACGGCCGGCCGGTCGGCCAGATCCAGCTTGCCAGCACGGCCTGGCGGCCCTACGTCCTCCCGATCGATCTCACCCAAGGCACCCACGAGCTGGCCCTGGCCTTCACCAACGACTACAACCGGGACGGCGAGGACCGCAACGTGATGCTCGACAAGGCGGTGTTTTGTCCGGGATCCGGTTCGGATTAGGAGTGTGCTGAAACGACTGGCAGATGCTACCGGAGGGCACTGCACGTCTGCGGCGGCCACGCAGCGATCAGCCCCGGGGGACCAGACCGCGGGGCACGAACGGGCGCTGCGGTCCGTCACGTTCAACACACACGCCTACGCCGTCGAGCCGGCCGCGATCGACAAGCGGTCCATCGAGATCGCGGCCGAAGAGGACGTGCACATCGTCGCTCCGGAGCACTTCACGGGCGTGGGCAAGGGCTCGCCGAGCGACAACGGGCACATCCTCTCCACCAAGCCCGAGAACCCCTGGGTCAAGCGGGAGCAGGCGGGCACGGGCACGGAGCCGACCGGCACCACCGGCTACTTCGGCTACTGCGGTCGCGACTATGACGGCGAAGTGGCCGGGATCGGCGACGTCCTGGCCTGCGAGACCTTCGCCGCCGGGACTCACGTCCTGGTGCGCCAGGGCGAAACACTCCACGTGCACTGCTGCGCCCACGACTTCTCGCCGGAAAGCACAGAACACTTCCACCACATGGTGCGGGTCCTGTACTGGTGAGCCCGTGCCACGCGCCGTGGCGGCCCGTCTCACTGCGGAATGCCCAGGAAACCCTCGTGCAGGAATACGGGCTCGTAGCCGTGCTCGGTCACCCAGCGGATCGCCGTCTCGACGCGCTGGGCGTGATCGGGCAGGTAGTGGGGGTAGAACGGCCAGAAGTATTGCTCGTGGGTCAGCAGGTCGATGATCTCCGCCTGATTGGGGTCCTCGGCGGTCTTCTCCAGCTCCGGCACGATCCGCTCGAGCGGGGTGCTGTTGACGACCATGTCGATGTTCGAGAAGACGATCCCGCTGGGGAAGTCCACAAGCGCGTCGCGGCGCGAGAGGTGCTCGCTGCGGACCGGGTCCATCCGGTAGTTCACCCGCCACCCGTCGCCCTGCTTCTCAAAATAGCCGCTGAGCACCTTGACGCCCCGCTCGGCCAGCGGCTTCCACGTCGACGGCCGCACCATGCCCCAGTGGACGACCGTCGTCGGCGAGTACGTCGCCTCGCCCGCAAAGCGGCGAATCTCGGCGCCGATCTTGTCGAAATCGGCGATCACCTGCTCGGGCGGGGCGTCGAGGTACGGGTTCGCCGGCTCGTTGGCGTGGGCATGAAAGGCCAGCTTCAGCCAATGGGCGTTATCGCGCCACTCGCCCCGGTAGCGGTCGGGGAACTTGGTCAAATCGAACTCGTCCGCGGTGGTGTAGTAGATATTCAGCACGAATTTCGCACCGTAGTCTTCGTGCAGCTTTCGCAGCATGGCCAGGTAGAAGCAGTCGAACAGCGAGCCGTACTGCTTCTGCCAGACGTCGCGCAAGAAGAAGCTGTTGTCGTCGATGGCGAACCGGTAGCGCGGCCGCGAGTTGCGGTCCCACACCACCCGCACCGCGTCGCGCAGCTCGGGCGAGCCGTCCACCGCGGCCACCACGTCGGTCTCGCGTTGGCGGAGCACGACCAGGCCCTCGAATTGCGTCCCCTCCCGCCGCGCCGGGCTGCCGCTGACGAGAACCTGACGATCGGCAGGCGCCGTGCCGCGGACCGCGATCTCGAGCCCCCCGTCGGCCGGCCGGCCGTGATGCCGATTGAGCACCGCTCCGTGCACGGGCGCTTCAATCCGTATCGGGCTCTGGCTCTCCGCGGCCCTGCCGGCAGAACCCACCGCAACGGCCCCGGCGGCCGCGGCAGCCGCCCCCAGAAAACGCCGACGACTGATTGCCTGATCGAACATCTTGAAGTCCTCCCTGGCGCCGGTTGGATCGGCTCGCCCGCGCGGCACGATTCGGCTTCGGTGTATGGTCGCTGCCGTGAGAATACGATCCGCGCCGCCGGTCCGTTCAGCCGCCGCCCCCGGTTGCCTCGTCGCTTCGGCCCGCGGTCACCAGCTCGATGCCCTCGCCGGTCCCCAGGTTTCGAGAGTACTGCTTATCGCCCGCGCTGTTCCAGTGCTCGTGAACGCCCAGGCTGGCCAGGTGCGTGACGCTTTCGGGATGGTTGGGGTCGTAGAAGATCCCCGACGGGGGATCGTCGGCTCGTGCGGCCTCGTGCAGATAGTCTTCGGCGCCGGACTTGTGGGGGTGGTCGTCCCATTCGGCCCAGAGGAAGTCGAACGCGACCGAGTCGATGGCCACCGGGTCCTGCGAGGCGAGAAGGCTGGAGGCCCAGTCGCCGTCAAACGGAGCGGAGTCCCACTTCATGGGCGCCTTGTCGATCGGGTGCCGGCCGGGGTACAGCCCGTCGATCAAGTAGAGGACCGTCTTGGCGCCGACGTGGGCGTGGCCCATCAGGTCGACCTGCTCGCGGTACTTCCCCATCCCTTCGGCAAAAGAGCCCGTGTGTATGTCGTAATACCCTTCCTGGACCGGCCACCGGACCAGCGAGCCGAAATGGTTCTTGGCGCAGAGGGTCACGCCGGTGGCCGTGTGGCTCTTGAGGTTCGCCAGGTTGACCAGGTAGTCGGCCTCGGCGTAGGCGACGGGCACGTAGTCCTGGAGGCACCCTTCCGGGCGACAGCTCCAATAGAAGGGCACGGAAGACTGCTTCACGGCGGTGCGGCCGAGCTTGCCCTGGTGATCGAGATACTGCACGTTCGGGAACTCGTCGTGCAGGGTCCGGTAGTACTCGTTGGCGAAGAGGGCCAGCGTGTCGCCGATGGCGATATCGGCCTCGTTGACGCCCACGGTCTCGACGAGCTGCCGCAGCAGGGCCCGCATCATCTGCGGCGACGTGTTCATGTAGTCGATTCGGTTTTCCAGCGCGTAGGTCTCGGGATTGGCCGAGTCCCAACGCCAGATGAGGCCCACGAAGTTGACCTTGATCACGACCTTTTCGCCCGGCCGGTAGCCCACGTCTCCCTTGCCGTGCGCCCGGTTGAAGTATCGGAAGAGGCGGTCCCACGCCGCGGCGTCGCTCGCCTCGCCGGTCAGCGAGCGGATCGCGCGGGAAAGCATCCGGTCGACGGCCGGCTGGCTGGTATGGCTCGGCTCCCACCAATGCCCGTCGCCGGGCCCTTCCCAGTCGGTCGCCTCCGGGTCGTGCACCCAGACGACGCGGCCCGGATGGACGCCCTTGGCGACGCCGATCGGGGCGTTGGGGACCGGGTCTTCAGCGACGGCCATCTTCGTTTCGGTCATGCTGAGCGCGAGCCACAAGGCCCCCACGCTCACCGCAATGCACAGGCCGGCGATCACGTAGCGCGACCGATGAAAATAGTGCTTCGCCTTCCTCGCCGCCGACACCGACGCGAGCAGGCCCAGGATCCAGACGACGAAGCCCGACGCCAACGGCGCGGCCATGCGCTGGCAAGGGTAAGCCGCGCGGCTCGGCTTCGGGATCACGCGCACGAGGAACCAAACGAGCGACACCAAGCCCGCAATGGGCAACAGCCACCTCAGCCCGTAATACCCGAGTCTCGACCGAAAGCCCCCGCGGCTTCTCGGACACGTCGCTTTCCCACCGCTCTTCCCCGGCTCCGACATGGGACTACCTCCGATCGTTGTGCACCTCGACCCTGGAACGCTTCACCGGCATTTTGGTCGTCCAACCGGGGAATGTCAACAACGCCCAACGCCACGCCCCACCCGTCCGCGATCGCTTACGGGCTCGGCGGCCGCCGGAACCTGCCGCCGAGGCGCGCACGGTCGTTCAGCGTTGCGGAAACAGCTCATCATCCACGCCCACGCTCAGATCCTGGAGGCGGAAATAGGTCGCCTTCCCGCCCGGGTCGGCGAACTCGGTCAGAAGGAGCGCGAGATCGCCCGGCCGTTTGACGGCGTAGCTCGACTTCCAGGCTTGGACCCGGCAGGCCACCCCGCCGGGGCGAACCGAATCTTCGGCGACCGGCTCCCCCAGCGACTCCGGATCGAGGGTGATCCGCCCCAGGTCTGCGCCGTCGAGCTGGGCGAGCCGCTCATTCTGCACCGGGTTGAGGCAGAAGACCACCGGCCCGCGCATCACGGCGACGCGTCCTGCCTGGCGCTTTCGCCCCCGTACGAGCCGCCAGCGCATCGGCATCTCCAAGGCGACCTGGTCCCCCTTCTGCCAGGATCGCTCGATGGCGACGAACTGCCCGCCCGCAGCCGCCTCTTGCACGACCTCGCCGTTGACCGCGATCCGCGCCGCCGCGCACCAAGCGGGGATCCGCAGCCGGAGCCGAAACGCCGTCGCCTTGGACGGGGCCAGCTCGATCGCCACGCGCCCCGAGCTGGGGTAGTCGGTCTGTTGACTCACGACCAGCGACGCGCCGCCGTCCAGATCGAGCTCCGCGCGGGAGGGAGTGTAAAGGTTCACGGTCACGCCCAGAGCGTCCCGGTAATACACCATCGACGGCAGCTCGGCGATGATCCGCCGGTAGTTGCACGGGCAGCAGTACGTGTCGCCCGGATGATAGACCCGCTCGCCTTCCATGGGCGAGTAGTAGCGGATCTTGCGACCGTCGGGCGATTGGGCGGCGAACAGCGTGTTGTAGATGGTTCGCTCCAACAGGTCGCCGTAGTAGGGCGTGCCGTCGAGCCGGAGCAGGCTGTCGAGCACGCGGATCTGGTAGGCCGTGGCGCAGCTCTCGGCCAGCTCGCCGCGCCCGTCCTGGTCGTCAGTCCAGATCTCCCATTGGCCGCAGCCGCCGGTGATCGCCATTCCGTCGCCCCGCGTGAGAAACTCAATCGCTCGCCTGGTCGGGCGGAGCAGCCGCTCGTCGGACGTCGTGCGATACAGCTCCAGTTGGGCCAGCGAGCGGCAGAGGTTGGCGTAGATGTGCCCTTCGATCAACGGGCGCCGGCCGACGACGATCGGCTGGTCCCACTCGGGGAGCGCCCGTTGGTGCGTGCAGAAGTCGAGGTAGCGGCGATCGCCGGCCAGGCGGGCGAGCCGGATCAACGTCCGCTCCAGCCCGGTGACCGAGACAAAGGTGGCGATGCCGGTCGCCTCGTCCCATCCGTCGGGCATCGTGGCCCAGCGCTCGAGGAGGTAGTCGGCCGCCTTGCGCGCCGCGGCCAGCGATCGCTCCTCCCCAAAAAACTCGTAGTCGCTCGACAGCCCGTAGATCAGGTAGCCCATCTCGTGGACGTCCCACATCCCCCACATGCGATTGTCGGAGGCGAGCATGCCGAGGTAGCCGTCGGGCTCCTGCGATCGGATGGCCCGGTCGACCAGGTGCTTCTTCAGGGCGAGGACCTTGTCGTCCTTGCGGTAGGCGGCGAAGCGGACGGCCGCGTCGATCAGCTTGCCCAGGCCGATGTACCCGCTCTGGTGCTGCTTCTCGGCGAACGGGGGCAAAAAGTCCTTGTCGGCGTCCAGGGCCAGCAGGTTGTTGCCGATCGTGACGTCGACCCGCCGCCCAATCTCCCCGCCGACTTGCACGCGCCCCAGCTCGATGGGCGCGAGCGCATCGGCCGCGTAGCCCGTCGCGGCGGCGAGCCAGCATAGCGCGATCGCCACGCCGAGCGGGGCCGCTCTTCGGCCAACCGCTTCGTACTTCTTGGTTCGGATACGCATCGCCCGTCTCCTCAGTCTCGTGCCTGTTGTCTTCTTGCCTCGCAGAGCCAGCGTATCCGACCGGATGCCCAAACGCAAGTCTCCGCCGGCTCGCCGAGGCCGCGGCTCCACGCCAAGCAAACCAGGCCGGTGCCACCTCGAGGACTGCCCCGTCGACGAGTGGGGCCAATGGGAGTTGAGCCACAAGAAGGTGACGCGTCCGGGCGCGTTGATCGACGCGGTGAACCTGGGCGACAACCGGCTCGCCGTGACGACCACGAACGTCGCCCGGCTCACCCTCTGGCTTCACCCCAAGATGGTCGACTTTGCCAGGCCGATCCAAGTCACCCTCAACGGCCGGCCCTGGTTCGACGGACACGTCGCGCCAACCCTCCCCACGCTGCTCGACTCGTTCGAGCGCCGGCGAGACTGGGGACTGGTTTATCCGGCCAAGGTCACGCTGGAAGCAGGGCAGGACGACCGGGAAACGCTCTGAGCGCGTAGGGTGGGTCGAGGTACGAG
>DATKZH010000072.1:0-4378 GCA_035528065.1 Thermoguttaceae bacterium
GAGGCTGTCGATCGCCTCGGAGGCCGGGTTTCGCCCTTCGGTGGTCAGTCGATCCAGCATGGTCGTTGCCTGGTGGCCGGTTTCCGATCCGACTATTATACTCGAATCACGCGTGAGGTCTTGGGGGCCGCCGACAGGCTCGTTTAGCCGCAAGCCGGAGGCGTGCGCGCAGGGAAGGCACGTTGGCGATTCCGCGCACGCCTCCGGCTTGCGGTTAAACGACAATCAGCACGCGCTTGACGACATCGACAATTCGTCTTGGATGGGGAACACGTTACGGCCTATCGCACCGAACCGGCACGGCACCTGTGAATCTGGCGATTAGCGAACTCGACGCGGCGATCATCGCGGCCTACATCCTAGGTGTCGTGCTGTTTGGCATTTGGATGGGGCATGGGCAGCGGAACGTGGCCGGGTATCTGGTGGGCGGGAGAAGCTTGCCCTGGTGGGCCGTGCTCTTCTCGATCGTGGCCACGGAGACAAGCACGGTCACGTTCCTGAGCATCCCGGGGCTGGCGTTTGACCCGAAAGGGGGGAGCCTGGTCTTCCTCCAACTGACGTTCGGCTACATCCTCGGCCGGTTCGTCGTCGTGTTCCTCTTCCTGCCGCACTATTTCCGCGGCGAGCTGTTCACGGCCTACCAGGTTCTCGACCGCCGGTTCGGCGGCGCGACCAAGCAGACGGCGTCGCTGTTGTTCCTCGTCACAAGGAACCTGGCCGATGGGCTGCGGCTCTATCTGACGGCGATTGTGTTGCAGCACGTCCTGGGGGTCGACTTGTGGGTCTGTATCACCGTGGTCGGCGCGACGACGATCCTGTATACGTTCCTCGGCGGGATGAAGTCGGTGGTGTGGAACGACTGTGTGCAGTTCGCGATCTACGTGGCGGGCGGTCTGGTGGCGATGGCCGTCATTCTCGCCTACCTGGGCGGCGGATGGACCGGCCCGGGCGACTTCCTGGCCAACCTGCCCGGCGGATGGACGCGACTGGCCGCGTTCGCACGTGAGCACGGCAAGTTCCAACTGATCGACTTGACGTTCGATTTCAGCAAGCCGTACACGCTTTGGTCGGGCGTGTTCGGCGGGATCTTCGTTGCCCTCGCCTCGCACGGGACCGACCAATTGATGGTCCAGCGATACTTGAGCGCCCGCAACCGCCGGGAGGCTTCCTGGGCACTGGGGCTGAGCGGGTTTGTCGTTTGCGCCCAGTTCGCCCTGTTTCTGTTGATCGGCGTGGGGCTGGCGTGTTTCTACCACACATTCCGGCCGGAGACTGCGTTTCCGAGTCTCGACCGGGTGTTTCCCGTGTTCATCGTCGACCATTTGCCGATGGGCGTGGTGGGCGTCATTGTGGCGGCGGTCTTCGCCGCGGCCATGTCGACCCTTTCCAGCTCCCTGAACTCATCGGCCGCCGCGGCGGTGAACGATTTCTACCTGTCCGGACGCAAGGAGAAGCCCAGCGAGCGGCAACTGCTGAGAGTGAGTCGGCTGTTGACCGTGGTGTTCGGGCTGATCCAGATCGGCGTGGGGATTGCCGGTCCGCTCCTTAAAACCACGGTCGTGGAGAGCGTGATGGCCATCGCCGGCTTCACCACCGGCGTCGTCTTGGGGGTGTTCTTCCTGGGGGTCCTGACGAAGCGGGCCTCCCAACGCGGGGCGCTATTGGGTCTGGTGGGCGGGCTGGCCATCATGACGGAAATCGTCATAGTCATCCCCTTCATCACCGGCGAGGCGATGATGGCCTGGCCGTGGTACGCGATCGTCGGGTCGACGATCACGTTCGCCATCGGCCTGGCCGCGTGCGTAAGATCGAAGACAAGCTCAACCTCGGATGCGGAGGGGGTCTCATGACCGAGTCGCGCTGGCGAAATCAAATTCTCCTCGGAGCCACCGTCGCCTTCTGCCTGCTGCAAGCCGCGGCGCACGCGGCCATGCTCCCCGCCAAGCTGCCGGCCGCCGCGCCGGAAGACGTGGGCATGGACTCCGCCCGGCTGGTAGAGATCGACCAGGTCGCGGCCGAGGGGATCGCGGCGGGCGAGATGCCCGGCTGCGTGGTGATGATCGGCCGGCGGGGGAAGGTCGTCTTCTTCAAGGCGTATGGCGACCGGCAGGTCGAGCCGGAGCCGATCGCCATGACGACCGATACCGTCTTCGACATGGCCTCGCTCACCAAGCCGGTGGCCACGGCCACGAGCATCATGATCCTCATCCAAGAGGGAAAGCTTCGCCTGGAAGACCGCGTCGCGGAGCACGTCCCCGAGTTCGCCGCCGCAGGCAAGGACCGGATCACCGTCCTGGAGCTGCTCACGCACCAAGGCGGCCTGATCCCCGACAACGCGCTGGCCGACTACGAAGACGGCCCCGAGAAGGCCTGGGAGCGGATCTTCGCCCTCAAGCCCCGCACGGCCCCGGGCGTGAAGTTCATCTACACCGACGTCGGCTACCTCGTGCTCGGCAAGCTGGTCGAGCGAATCACCGGGAAAAGCGTCCACGAGTTCGCCCGCAAGCACATTTACCAGCCGCTCTCGATGACCGAGACGGGCTATCTGCCGCCCGAACCGCTTCGGCGACGTGCCGCGCCCACCGAGAAACGCGACGACCAGTGGATGCAGGGCGAGGTGCACGACCCCCGGGCGTACTTGCTGGGCGGCGTCGCCGGGCACGCCGGGCTGTTCTCCACCGCGGAGGACCTAGCCAAGTACGCCCAGATGATGCTCGGCCGCGGCGAGTACGGCGGCGCCCGCGTGCTCAGCCCGGCAACCGTGGCCATGATGACAACGCCCTATCCGGTCTCCAGCGGTCGCCGCGGGCTGGGATGGGACATGAGGACCGGCTACTCCTCGAACCGCGGCCGGTCGTTCTCCGACCGCGCCTTCGGACACGGCGGCTTCACCGGCACGGCCATGTGGATCGACCCGGAGCTGGAGCTGTTCGTCATCTTCTTGAGCAACCGGCTGCACCCGGACGGCAAGGGCTCCGTCAACCCGCTGGCCGGCCGGATCGGCACGATCGCCGCCGACGCGATCCGCGATCGGCCGACCCCGCCGGTGCTCGCCGGAATCGACGTCCTGCGGCGCGACGGCTTCCGCCAGCTTGCCGGCCGGCGCGTCGGGCTGATCACCAACCAGACGGGAATCAGCCGGGAGGGGGTGAGCACCGTTCAGCTCCTCCACGATGCGGAGAACGTCGAGCTGGCGGCCCTGTTCAGCCCGGAGCACGGCCTGGAAGGCAAGCTCGACGTGAGCCGCATCGCCGACGGCCGCCACCAGGGCACCGGGCTCGCGGTGTTCAGCCTCTACGGCGAGACCCGCCGGCCCACGCCCGAGATGCTCCAGCGCGTCGACACCCTGGTGTTCGATATCCAGGACATCGGGGCCCGCTTCTACACGTACATCTCCACGATGGGCTACGCGATGGAGGAGGCCGCCAAGCACGGCGTCCGGTTCGTCGTGCTCGATCGGCCCAATCCGATCGGCGGGGTCGAGGTGGCCGGCCCGATGCTCGACGCCCGGCGCGAGTCGTTCGTCGCGTATCACCGCCTCCCGGTCCGGCACGGGATGACCGTGGGCGAGCTGGCCGGGCTGTTCAAGCAGGAGCTCGACCTCGAGCTGGACCTGGAGGTGATCCGCGTCGAAGAGTGGCAGAGGCCGATGCTCTTCGACGAAACCGGGCTCAGGTGGGTCAACCCGTCGCCCAACATGCGGAGCCTGACCGAAGCGATCCTCTATCCCGGCATCGGGCTGTTGGAGACGACGAACCTCTCGGTGGGCCGAGGCACCGACACGCCCTTCGAGCACATCGGCGCCCCCTGGCTCGATGGATCGCGACTGGTGCAAGCGTTGGACCAGGCCGGTCTTCCGGGCATCGAGTTTCGCCCGGTCGAGTTCACGCCCGACGCCAGCAAGTTCAAGGGGGAGCGGTGCGGGGGCATCGCGTTCAAGGTCACCGACCGCAGTACGTTTCAGCCCATCCGCACCGGGCTGGAAATCGCCCGGCAGCTTCGACTCCTCTATCCCGACGACTGGAAGGCCGAAGCGTACGACCGGCTGCTGGGCAACAAGGAGGTCTACGAGGCGGTGCTTTCCGGCAAGACGGTAGACGAGATCGAGGCGCTTTACCGGCCCGGGCTGGAGGAGTTCTTGGAGCAGCGATCCCGCTTCCTGCTGTATGAGCCGTAGCTTGGACGCAGCCTTCCGGCCTGCCGGCAAACCAGGGCGATCGTAGGGCACCGAAAGGCAAGAACCTCCGCACAAGGTCTCTTCTTGCCCTGAGCCACCATGCGGAGGGGTCTGGCAAATCGTTTCAATGTTGGGGGGTTTTTTTCGATCGCTGCGTAGCTTGGGCTAGAATTGGTTATCAATCACGGGTTTTCTTCCGGG
>DATKZH010000073.1:0-3956 GCA_035528065.1 Thermoguttaceae bacterium
GCGGACACTGCCGGAGATCTACAAACATCTGCTTCAAGCCATTGCCTCACACGAAATCGGCGACCGACCCGGCCGCGAAGAACCACGATGCGTGAAACGACGCCCAAAACCCTATCCACGCCTAACCCAACCGCGCAACGAAGCTCGAACCGCCTGCCGCGAAAAAGGTTAGGTAAATGTAAGTGCCATTGAGCTCACGGCTGATTGCCGTTCGCGTCGTTCCATGCGGTTTTCGGCGTCATCCGCAGACTGGCTTACAGTCTGAGGTGTAACATCGGCCATGCAAACACGCGTGAAGGAGACCGTCATGGTCAATCGGCAAGCGTCCAATCGACGGATCGCCCTGTGGTTCGCGGTCAGTTGCGTGGCGGCGTGCGTCGCATCGGCCGCGGAGGAGCCGGCGTCGGGCGAGCGGCGCCCGAACGTGCTCTTGGTCCACTGCCACGACCTCGGCCAGTTCCTGCACTGCTACGGCGTGGAGACGGTGCAGACGCCCAACCTCGACGCGCTGGCGTCCGAGGGCGTGCGGTTCTCACGGAGCTTCTGCACGAACCCCGGATGCAGCCCCTCACGGGCCTCGATCTTCACGGGGCGCTGGCCGCACTCTAACGGCGTGATGGGACTGTGCCACGCCAACTTCGCCTGGGACCTGCACCCCGACGAGCGCCACCTGGCGCAAATCCTCGCCGACGCCGGCTACGCGACGGCAGCGGTCGGGACGGTCCATGAGACTTCCTCGGGCTTCCAGCGGTGCGGATACGAGCGTCACGTCCGCCAGGCGGCGGCCCAGCCGGCCACCGACGCGGCGATCCGCTTGCTGCGCGAGTTTCAGGGCAAGTCGGATAAGCCGTTCTTCCTCTCCGTCGGGTTCATCGAGCCGCACCGGCTGCGTTACACCGAGCCGTCCTGGCCAGGGTCGCTGCCGCGGGACAGTTCGTTTCCCGGGCCGGCCCTCGAGCCCGACGACTCGCTCGGCGTAGCGATCCCCGGCTATCTCCGCGACACGGAGGGGGTGCGGCGCGAGCTGGCCGGTCTGCAAGGGATGGTCCGGCACGTCGACACGCAGTTCGGCCGCCTGACGTCCGCGTTGAAGGAGCTGGGGCTGGAGTCCGGCACGCTGGTCCTTTTCACGGCGGATCACGGGATCGCCATGCCGCGGGCGAAGTGTTCGCTCTACGAGCCGGGGGTTCAGGTGGCCCTGCTCTTGCGGCTACCCGGCCGCCAAGGCTGGCACGGCGGCAAGGTGCACGCGGAGATGATCTCCAACATCGACTATCTGCCCACGATCCTGGAGCTGCTGGGACTACCGATTTCAGAGAGCGTGCAGGGACGATCGTTCGCTCCGCTTCTGGACGGCAGGCCGTACCAGCCGCGCGAGGAGATCTTCACGGAGCTGACGTACCACAACTACTACGACCCGCGACGCGCCATCCGCACGGAAACGCACAAGCTGATCGTGAATTTCACGACCGCCCCCGCCTTCATGGACCCGTCGCAGTGTTGGCGGCCCCCGTCCGAAACGGTCGTGCCGCAGAATCCCGCCGCGGCGTATCACAATCACGTGGAGATCTACGACCTGACGGCGGACCCCTGGGAGCAGAACGACGTCGCCGATCGGCCGGAATACGCCGCGATTCGCGCCAAGTTGCTCGAGCGTCTCCACCAACACCTCGTCGAGACGGAGGACCCGATACTGCAAGGCGCGGTGACTCCGCCGCACCATCTCCGCGCGGTCGAGCTCCTCACCGGGGCTCAAGGCAAGTGAAGCGAACCACGAGACTTGCCTAGGCGATCTTACCGCGACAGGCGTACGAGTTTCCCGCCGCCGGGCGGGAGGCGCAGCTCGGCCCGCCGGCCGTTGGCTGGGGACCAGGTGCCCGCCGTGGCGTCGAAGGCGTCGAGGTTGCCCGGCCCGATCAGGCCGACGACCGCCTCGGCCTGGTAGTCCAGGTTGACCACGACCACGCGGCTCGGCCGGCTTGCCTCGCCGAAGTATCCGAGCAAGACGCCGCGGACCCGCTCCGGCGGCTTGTAGGCCAGGGCAGGCACGGACGGATCAAGCCGGAACGGGGCATCCGCGGGCAGCGGCACGGCCCCCGGCGGCGTCATGCCCGCGTGATAGACCGCCAGCGACTCAAGCGGCTGAAGCTCCCCCGCGATCGCCACGAACTCCCGGTTCAGTGATTTCAGGGCGTGGTAGATCGGCGTGGGCGTGCCGTCGGGTAGGGCGATCGCGCCTTGGTGGTTGGGCCAGCAATAGACGTAGTAGGAGATTCCCTGTGCCCCGTAGGCCAGCGTGGTGTAGAGGAGATAGCGCATCTCGTCGCCTTGCGGCACGCGCCGGACCGGGGTCCACGAGCACGCCTGCACGATGTTGAGGAAGGGCACGTCGGCCTCTTGCGCTGCCCGGCGAATCATCGCCAGGTTGAGGAAGTAGCCGTCGAGGTCGCCGCCCGTTGCGAACTGGTAGTGGTCGTAGCTCACCAACGACGGCTTGACGATCTCGTTGTACTGCCGCAGGTGCTCCCGGTAGGCCGTGACCGTGTCCCCCTTGGTGCCGAGCTGCTGGTTGTTGGCGTAGGTGGGGAAGAGGTTGATGTAGGCCAGGTGCGCCGGGTCGCGCTCGCGGAGGAAAGCGACCAGCTTGCCCAACGCCGGGAACTCCGCCGCGCCGGGCTCGTCGGTGATGAAGTAGCTGTAGAGCGCGGGGTGGTTGCGAACCCGGGCGATCAGGGCGTCGAGCTTCTCCCGCTGCTCGGGGTTATCGAGCGCCTTCGGCGACAACAGCCCATCGCGAAGCAGTGCCCGCAGGCCGTGCCGCCGGGCCACGTCGAGCTCCTTTTCGCTGCACCAGACGAGATTGAAGCCTCCGTCGGCCATCTGCCGGGCGACCGCATCGGTCATCGGCGGGCCGGCCCAATAGGTCACGATCGGGGTGCCGACGCTCCATGCGCCAACGATCTTCGGCTCCGTCTCGGCGGCGATCGCCGGTTGAGCGATCTCGAGGGCGACAAGCAGCAAGAAGCTGGTAGTCAAGCAGGTTCGCATCACGTGTCTCCTGTCGGTTGATTCGCGCCCTCGCCGTCATCCTACGGGAAGGCCGACCGGGGCACAATGGGCGTGCAGGAAGACGTGGTCAAGGGGGGGACGTCCCGCGGCCGATGCCACAAGCCGCACGGACTTGTGCGTAAGCGTCCGACCATCCATCCTGGGCGCTCTGACCCTGGCCGGGCTAGCGCATCGAGGTGAGGAGCCTCGCAGCGGGGCGGGCTGCTCTTGGCTTCGACCCTCGGGGACCGCTTCGGCTCACGGCTCCGAGGCTCGCCGGACAGGCGGTCAGTCGTCGTCTGCGCCTTTGATGCCGAGGCGGGCGAGCCAGCGGCCGCGGCTGGGTTTTTCGGGGGCTTGGGGGGAGGCGGACCGGGGATCGGTTTCGCGCCGGCCGCCGCGCTCTTCCATCGCGCGGATTTTCTCTTCGATTCCGGCGCGCTCGCGGGCGATCTTGGCTCGTTCGACGGAGAGATCGACCTCGGCCTGGCGGAGCTTTTCCTCCCACTCGCCTTGGAGCTTCTTGAGGTTGTCGCGTTGTTCGCGGATGACGGCGTCCTGGTCGAAAATTTCGCCCAAGGCGGCGGCTCCCACGGCCACGCCCCCGAGATTGCTGCTCTGGTCGGCAAGGAGCTGCTGCAAGTCGGCGATCTCGCGTTTCTTCTCGGCCAGTATCTGATTGGTCCTCTGGACGACTTGCTCGAGTTGGAGCCGCTCGCCTTTTTGCTCTTCGTCCTCTTCGTCGAAGTCGGACTCCAGGGCGGCCAGGATGCGCTTCTTCTCCGCCTCCCAGTCGAGAGCCCCGCCGACGGCGGACGGGGCCCGCGCGCCGCGGGCCTGAGCCTGCGTTAGTTGGCTTTCCAGCTCGGCGTTCCGGGCTTTCAGCTCGCGGAGGTCTTCCATCGCCA
>DATKZH010000074.1:0-27168 GCA_035528065.1 Thermoguttaceae bacterium
CTGATCGGCATGACCTCGTTGGGACCAGTCCGCCAGATGCTGGAGATCAATCTGCTGGCGGCGATCAACTTGACCCAATACGCGGTGCGATTGATGCAGGCACAACGATCCGGCTCGATCATCAATCTCGGCTCGATTGCGGGCACGCAGGCGGTCGAAGGATTGTCGGCCTACGGGGCGAGCAAGGCGGCGATCGAGGGGTTCACCAAATCGATCGCCAAGGAGCTGGCGCCTCGCGGAATCCGCGCGAACGCCATCGCCCCGGGGTTCATCGATACCGACATGGCCCGCTCGCTCGACGAAGCGTGGTTCGAGCGTCGCGTGGAGAGCATTCGCATGGGCCGCATCGGCCGGCCGGAGGACGTGGCCAACTGCGCGCTGTTTCTCGCGTCGGATCTTTCGTCGTACGTCACGGGGCAAACGATCGGCGTTGATGGTGGGATGCAGGTGTGATGGAACGGATTCACCGCCACCCGAGTTGCGACGAGGCCGTCGTCTCCTGCGGCGAAGACGCCCGCTTGACGTACGCCGGCTTGTGTCGGCAGATCGAACGCTGCGCCCGGTCGCTTGGGAATCTGCCTCGGCCGGCGCTGGTCTTTCAGCGGACGACGAATCGTTGCGGCAGTCTGATTGCCTATCTTGCATGCCGGATGCTGCGGCTTCCCCTGGCGCTATTGGACGACGAGCCCCGCACGCTGGAGAAGCTGGTCGCCGACTACGGCCCGACCGCCGTCCTCTCGCCGTCCGAGCATCCTCCCCTCGGCGGCTATCATCCCCATGCCCAGCTTCCCTTCGACTATCGTCTTGACCGGTTGGCCGAATGCCGTGCCTACCCCGTCGACGTCGCTCCCGAGTTGCAGCTCCTCCTGGCGACCTCGGGTTCGACGGGCAACGCCAAGCTGGTGCGGCTGAGCGAGGCGAACCTGAACGCCAATGCGGAGTCGATCGTCGCCTACTTAGGGATTCGCCGCGACGATCGGTCGATCCAAAGCCTGCCGATGCAATATTCCTATGGCCTCTCGCTGGTAAACTCGCACCTTTGGGCCGGCGGCACAGTCGTCTTCTCGCCGCACTCCTTCATCCGGCCCGAGTTCTGGAGCGATGTGGACGACGAGCGATGCACGTCCTTCGCAGGCGTGCCCTATATCTACCAAACACTTCATCGGCTGCGGTTTGACGCCGCCCGGCACCCGACGCTCCACACGCTCACCCAAGCAGGCGGTTCGCTGCGCCCGGATCTGATTCAGCACTATCACGAGATGGCGCTTCGCGGCGGGCAGCGTTTCTTCGTGATGTACGGCCAGACGGAGGCGACCGCCCGGATCTCCTACGTGCCGCCCGATCGACTCGGCGAGAAGCTCGGCGCCATCGGGGTCCCCATCCCCGGAGGCAGCATGCGTTTGGAGCCTTTGCCGAACGGCCCGTCTTCCCAGGTGCAGCTCGTCTACGAGGGCCCCAACGTCATGCTGGGGTACGCGCGCTCTCGGCAAGACTTGATGCCGGGGGACCAGCTCGGCGGCGTGCTTCGAACCGGGGACCTCGCCCGAGTCGACGAGGACGGGTTCTTCCACCTTTGCGGTCGCCTGAAGCGGATTGCCAAACTGTACGGTCGCCGATTGAGTCTTGCCGACGTCGAACATGAAGTCGAGCAAGAGTTCCACGTTTCGGCCGCGGTCGTGGAGGGCGAGAACCAGATCATCGTCTTTGTGGAGCGGGCCGCCATGATGCGTCGGACCGTGATCCGCCAGCACCTCGCCAAGAGCCTTGCCGTGCCGCCCGCGGCCGTCAAGGTGGAAGGCGTCGACACGATTCCCCTCACCACCTCCGGCAAGAAAGACTACACGGCACTCGTGGCATGAGCACGTCCGAGCATTTGGATCGACTGCTGACGATGGGGCCGTATTCGCTGGAACAACCGGCGAAGACGCGCGTCCTGCTGCCGGCGCTGGATCGTCTCACGCGCCACCACTATGCCCGAAGCGTGCATTTCCGCAACGTCGTCGATCGTGCCTTTGGCGGCCTGCCTCAGAAACCCTACGGGCACCCGGCCGAGATTCCGTTCTTCCCGGTGTCGCTGTTCAAGACCCATACGCTGCGAAGCATCCCCGACGAGGCGGTCTTCAAGGTGCTCAAGTCGAGCGGCACGACGAGCGGGCAGGTGAGCCGAGTCTATCTCGATCGCGAGAATGCCGCCGATCAGTCGAGAGTGCTCGTCAAGCTGCTCCAGCACTTCCTGGGGAAAAAACGCTTGCCGATGGTCGTCGTCGATGCGCCGAACGTGGTCAAGGACCGGCGTTCCTTCTCCGCTCGGGGGGCCGGCATTCTGGGCATGATGCAATTCGGCTATCGTCCGATTTACGCGCTCGGCGACGACATGTCGCTCGACGAAGCGCGACTCCGCGACTATCTCGACCAACACCGAGGCCGGCCGATCCTCTTCTTCGGCTTCACCTTCATCGTCTGGCACCACCTGATCGAGCCGCTCCGTCGGCTGTCGACCTCGCTGGAGCTGGACGACGGCATCCTGATTCACACCGGGGGTTGGAAGAAGCTGGAGGCCCGAAAGGTCTCGCGGGGCGAATTCAATCGTACAGCGTGCGACGTGGCGGGCGTCGGACGCTGCGTCAATTTCTACGGCATGGTGGAACAGATCGGCAGCGTGTTTCTCGAAAACCCGTTGGGGCACCTTCACGCGCCGCTGTTTTCCGACGTCATCATCCGCGACCCCTTGACGCTCCGTCCCCTCCCGGACGGGGAAACCGGGCTCGTTCAGGTGCTGTCGGTCCTGCCGCGGAGCTATCCCGGGCATTCGATCCTCACCGAGGACCTCGGACGCATCGTCGGATGCGATCACCCTCTGCTGGAGATGAAGGGGCGGTATTTCGAGATCCAGGGCCGCGTTCCCAAGGCGGTCGAGCGCGGCTGTAGCGATACGTACGAGATTCCCAAGGCGGCATAACCGATGGCGATTCAGTTCCTGGCCCCCCACCGCGAAGAGTCGCACTTGGACGAGGAGCTCCGGCGGCTTTGCGCGACGTCGTCGACGCCGTGGCCGGACGACCGGTTGGACGAAGTGGGGCTCGTGTCGCGCGAAATCCTCCACCATCCGGCGTTGCGGGCCGACGCCCCCAGCGTACACCTGGCCTATTGGCTGCGGCCGGGAAACCTGCGACGGATCGCGCGACAATTCGCGGCGCCGCATCTCCAGCGGGAAGGCGTCGTCGCGGTTCCCCGCGGGCTGGTGTTTCACGTCGCGCCGGCCAACGTCGACACGATGTTCGTCTACTCCTGGGCGCTTTCGTACCTGTGCGGCAATCAGAACGTCGTGCGGCTCACCAGCAACCTGAGCCCGATCATGGACGGACTGCTCGATTGCCTGCGATCCGTCATGGCCGAGCGACCGCAGCTTGCCGACACCAACCTGTTTGTGACCTACCCGCATCAAGACGCGATCACCGAGCAGATCTCGGCCGACTGCCAGATGCGAGTTATCTGGGGCGGAGACGAGACGATTCGTCGCATTCGATCCGTCCCGTTGAACCCGCACGCCGGCGAGCGCGCGTTCGCCGGCAAGACGTCGCTTGCCCTCGTCGACGCGGAACACTACGTGACCTGCACCGACGAGGAGGCCGAGGGTTTAGCCGCGAGCTTCTTCGGGGACATGTTTCCCTTTCAGCAACGGGCCTGCTCTTCCCCGCAGATGCTCGTCTGGCGGGGCGATGAGACGACCTTCCAGGCGGCGGTGGAACGCTTCGACGCTCTGCTGGCCGCCGAGTGCGACCGCAGAAGCCTGCGCGCCGATCTGTCCGAAGCGGTCAATCGGCGGAACCTTGCCTTCGAGCGAATGGCCGACGGAATCGCGCTGGCAGGGACGCAGACTTCGACGTTCACGACCCTGGTGGCCGACTCCTGCCGTTGCGCGGCCGATTTCCACGGGGGGGGAGGACTGTTGACCCATCATCGCGTGGACCGCTGGCGCGACGTGGCCGACGCGATCGATCGGCGGGTCCAGACCGTCAGTTGCTTCGGAATCGACTGGCGCGACAAACGGGAGCTGGCAGAGACGCTGGGCCGACTCGGGGTCGATCGCATCGTGCCCGTCGGCGAGGCCCTCCAATTCGAGCCGATCTGGGACGGGTACGACCTGATCGGCGATTTCTTGAGCTTCGTGACGGTTCGCTGACGTTTCCCCTATTGGACGAGGGAAGGAAAATGCTGATTCGCAACGGAAGGGTCACCGGTCTGAAGGAGCGTGAGCACGCTCTTACGTTGGATGAGTACTCCGCCTACTGGGCCGGGCTGCCTTATTGGCCGGGGACCGCCCCGGGCGAGCCCTCCGTCCGTCGACTGCTTGCCCGCGTCGCCGAGGTCGGGGTGCTCGACGCGGCGCCGGAGTTGTGTGGCCGCTACTTTCTTGCGCTCGTGCACCAGCCGACCGGCAAATGCCATGCGTTCGTCGATGGGGGCGGGATGTACTACGGATTCTGGGCAAAGGATGCCGTGGCGACCTCCTTCCTGGACCTGGCCCGGCTGCTCGGCCTCCGCCGTGCGGACATGGACCCCCACGCGGTGGTCGAATTCCTGAATACGAGCATGGTGTTCTTCGGGCGGACCCTTTTCCCTCAGATCCGCAGGATCTCGTGGGATCAAGTGGTGACCTTCTCCGCCGGGGGCGAAGTCGAGGTGCTCCGCAAGCCGGCCGATGACATCGGCGCACCGCCTCGCACGGACTTCGTGACGCACTTCGCCGAAATGGCTGCCGATTTCCGCAACGAGCGGTGCTCCCTCGACCTGACCGGCGGGGTCGACTCGCGGCTTGTGGCCGCGCTATTGGCGCATTTCGGCCTCGATTTCGAGGTAACGGTCTCCGGCGTGGAAGACCACCCGGACGTGGTCATCAGTCGCGAACTGGCGGCCGTCCTGGGCAAGGAACACCATTTCACGCACCATGTCCTGGAGAACCTGGAGAGCGACCTGCCGATCCTGTTTCGGCTCTCGGACGGTATGCAGGACGTCCTGCGGCTGCACCGGCTCTTGCAGCACAACCAGCAGCGGATCGCGCGGGGCGCGTCGGTGGCGATCACCGGGGACGCCGGCAACTTCTACAAGGACTTCCTCTGGATGCAGGACTTTCCGTTCTACAATCGGAAGCGATCCAACCTGCCCCGGTTGTATGATTTTCGGATCGTGGCGATGCCTTTCCCCGAGAAGGCCTTGGCGCCCGCCTACCGCCCGGCGAGCCGTGACCTCCGATCCCGCGTTCTGGCCGGTCTGGAGGACTACGTCGACTCGTCCAACAGCCGGACCTACGACAAGATATCGTATTACGTGAAGACCCAGGGAGGGACCGGCCAGCTCTTCACGCTCTCGTCGATCATCCCGTACTACGTTCCGCTTCTCGAGCCCGACGTCGTGCGAACGGGCTTCCATCTTCCGCGGTTCGGACGGTACTTCAACCGGTTCCAGCGCAAGCTGATCACCCGGTACCACCCTGCCCTGGCAACCGTGCGGACCACGGAAAGCGGCACGTCGCTTTCGAGCAACGCCCTTCATCAGTGGAAAGACCTGGGGCGCTTCGCGGGAAACCGGCTCGCGCGCCTGGTGAAGAAGACGATGCAGCGAACCGTCGGGAAGACGTACTTGCAGCTCCGAATCGCGGATCATCCCGACTTCCTGCCCACGATCATGCGATCTTCGACGGCACACGAACTGATCGGCGAGCTCCGCGACGTGGGCATTCTGGCCGAAGATGCCGAGGTCGGCCGGATCGGGCCCGGCCGCGTCGGGAAACTGCTGACGCTAGGGTTTCTGGTCCGTCATCTGGAGCGGGCCGCCGGATCGCGCCCGATCGCGGATCGAGCCGTTCTCTCGGCATCCGGCGCGTAGGCGTTGCGGGGCAAGGGCGGCACGCCTCGGCCGCGGCGATCGGTGAGTTCCATGTCCGCGCCACCGCGACAGGCGCGCGCCCGATCCGGCTTCCAGGCCGTGAGACTTCTTGCCCGGCAGACGCACGTCCGGCGCGATGAACAGGAAGTAGACGAGGACGCCGATGTTCTCCAGCGGATTGGCTTTCATCGCGTGGGCGAGCAGGAATAGGACGGCGGCGTGCAAAAACCAGGCCGATTGGCCCGGCCCCGCGTGCCTCTGGCGAGCGAAGAACGTGAGCAACCGGCTCAACGCCATCACGCACATGAAACCCATGCAGAGAGCGCCGAAGATCCCCATTTCATAGAAGGCTTCTAGAACGCAGTTGTGGGGATACTTGTTGAAGTGGTTAAACGAAAACGAGCCCAGGCCTTGTCCCATGGGGTACTCGCGGATCCCTGCCAGTGCCTCGCGGAACAGGTCCATTCGGGTCTCCACCATGAGCCCGTCGGCCGCTGCCGCCCAGTAAAGGCGGACCGTTTCCGTGACGAGGTATTCACGATACTGATTGACGATCACGGCGATCGCGAGTCCGAAGAGGATCGTCACGGCCAGTAGCGAAACGACCTTGGTTCTTCCCGCCCAGAATCTCGCCAAAACGAAGACGGCCAGCACGATGAGATGCGCGCGTTGGCGCAGCAAGAGGATTGCGAAGAGCTGGGCCAGACCGAGAAGCGGCACCCACGCGAAGTCCCACCCTTTCCAAGGGATTCTTTCCACGAGCAGGATCGCCGATAGGGAGATGACAACGGACATGGCGATCGTGGAAAACAGGCCCTCCTCCGTGAACGAATGGACGTCACTCGAAGTCTGGCCCAAGAAGTATTCGGAGTGGCAGGCCAGCACACCCAACCCGGTCAGACCACAAGCGAATGCCGACCACCAGGTCCCGCGCACGAAGGCCGGCTGGCGGCGCGAGGCGGATACCAGGTAGCCAAGAACGAAGAGCGGGAGACAGATCTGGTAGAATCGGGCGAGCTTTCCGCTGTAGTACTCCGTGTCCAGTTGCACGCGGAATGCGTACTCGCGTTGCACCGTATCCGCGTAGACAAAGGCGAGGATCAAGAGCAGAAGCGGCAACGCAGCCAAACCATTGCGCGCCTTGTTGAGAGAAAACCTCGTGAAGCTCGCGAGAGCGACAATCCCAAGGAGCACCGAGGCGATCACTCGTGGGTGATAGCCGAACACAAGGAAGGCTTGGCCGACGTACGGATAGAGGACGGCCAGCGTGGCAAGAAAGCCCAGGAGGAAATAGAAGCATTCGGAGCCCACGTCCCGTCCGTTCCGCGGTCCGTGAAGGGCCTTCGTAACCGGTTGCTCGAGCCGATTTCCGTTCATATCCCAGCACCAAACGTCATCTCGATCTGGCTGATTCGAGGCCCATTCCGACCGAAGTCCCCTCCTGCCGCTTCCGGTACTCCCCCCGGCCCGCCGCCGGCTCCGCCCGGCCTGCAATCCATGCTCATGCCCTCTTGAGATGGAACAGGAGACTCCGGAGAACGAAGAGCCGCCCGAGCAGAAGCAGATCGTCGCCCACAAACACCGATCTGACGCTCTTGGCCTCGCCGGCAAGGACGCCTGACACCAGGACGGCCGTCACCAGCGAGATCACGCATTGCACCAGGGCGACTCCGACCGCGCCCCACGTCGGGCCCAACAGAAGCACACCGGCAACGGTCCACGCCAGGACGGCAATCCTCAGCACGAGGTACACCGTCGGGCAACCTTTCCCCACGAGGAAACCGCACGCGGGGGCCGCGTGTGCACGGAGGGCCTGCGTCAAGAGCACCAGAACCATCACCAGCACCGCGTCTTCAAAACCCTTGCCCAGCGTCAGCAGGGTGAATCGACGGGCGAATAGCAAAAGCGGCAGACTCGCGAGCACTCCAAACAGGAAGGTGAACCGCGACAACTGGAGGACTCTCTTCGCTTCCTGTTCCCCGCTGGCCTGCCCTGCGACCTTGCCTTTGAGAACCAAGTTGACGATCTGCGCCGGCTTGCTGAGGACCGCGGCCATCCGTTGGCAGCCCACGATCGCCGCCACCCCGACCAGGTCGCCGATCGCCGCCAGGTAGAAAATCCCAAACGCCTCCACCGTCACCTCGGCGACGGACGCCAGATAGCTCCTGACCCCGACGGAGGCGCCGGCGCGCACAAAGGGCTTCAGCCCGGGGAGACGGAATCCCCAGCGGACGACGCCCACCGCAGTCACGCCGACGGCAAGCAAGCACATCCCGACCGCGCCGCCCCAGAGTGCTCCGACGTAGTCGCCGCCAAAGCAAATTCCCAAGATCACGCCCGAAGCCAAGGCAGCCTGGGAGCCGAATCGAAGCACGCTTGCCGACCGGTGCCGGTCGGCGCCCCGGAGCATGCTGCCCCACAGCGGAAAGAACGCAAACGTCGCCGTGTAGAAGACGATCAACAGCGACAAACCCGGCGACAAGCCCGACATGAGCCGAGATCCCGGGCCGGGTGGATCGATTTGCACTAACAGCCACGTTGCGATGGCCGTGGCCACAAGATAGATGTAGCACGACCCGACCACGGTGTCTTTCTTCTGGTACCGAGACCGACCGGCCAGGATCGTCAGTGTGTTCTTCGCCCCGAAGCCCAAAAAAAAGGAACAGAAGACGGCTACGGTGTGAACGAGCCCGAACGCTCCGAACGCGTCGCGTCCGAGCAGGCGAACCGCCGCCATGCACATGCCGACATTCACCACCGTGACACCCAAACCGCCCGCGATCTGCCAGAGCGTATCTCGGAAAAGGTTCCGGAAGGGCCCCCGGGCACTGCCTTCGCCGCCGATGGGCGGGTCGCTTGCTGAGGGGGCTGGTAACGCAGATCGGGTCTCAGGCATACATCAAGCCAGTGCGAAATAACACGTTACGAGAGAGCGGGCGACCGGTTACACCCTAATCAGTCAGTGCACTCTGCCCCCGATCCCCAATCTTCGGAGCCTGTCCACCGCCCAGGGTCTCCGGTTGATCTCGGGCAAGTGGTGCTCGATCTCGCTCTCCAACTCCTGCTGTCATTGGTGGCAGTTTTCGCCCGAACGCAAACAAGACCGGCATGAGAACGCGTGGAGCAAAACGGTGAAAGAGGACCCCGAAGGAGTATGCGATTCTGAAAAACCGGAGATAGCTCGGCTCACCTGCGTACGTGTACACACACGCCTGGAAGCCATGACGCCGCATCATGGACCGGAGCTTCCACACCGTGTTGCAGCGATACAACGTGGGGAACACGTCCGCAGGCTCCGCGCGGCTTCCCAACATTCCCAGCACCGAAGCGTGCCATCGATTCGGGATGATTCGCGCTGCCACGGCTTGGTAGCCCAACGCGTTCGGTGTCGCGAGGCACAGGAGCCCGTTTGTCTTCAGCACGCGAGTGCATTCGGCGAAGAATGCCTGAGGGTGCTCCACGTGTTCCAGCACGTTCACCGACGTGCAGAGATCCACCGATTCGTCGTCCAGCGGCCAGCGGTCGCCGTCGATAAGTCGGAACTCGTCGATCAACGGGTTCTCGCGACACGGTCTTCGGACATCCATCCCGATCACTCGCTTGCACTTGCCGCGGAGGCACTGTAGGTCGCGTCTGAAGACGACGGGGTCTTCGGCATGGACACCTCGGCCGCAGCCCGCGTCCACCACCACAAATGCCGGCTCCAGCAGGGCTTGCACGCGTGCGAAAAACGCGACCCTGCCGTCAACGTCGCTGAACCCGCCGAAGGCGACTTCGGGGTAGTGCGTCTCTCGAGCCCCCTTGCCAGCGAACATGATCGCCTCCAACAGAGTCGATGGTCGCCCACCCTGGCTGCGGGTTTTGCGACACGGTCGGCCCGCATTTCTTCCCCATTGGGGTGGTAGCTTCATCCCCCGGAATGGCCGGTCCTGCAATACGTGGCGAGAGTCTAGGCGCGGGCCGCAGGGGCGTCAAGGTCATCCGCGCGCGGGAGGAGCGTCCCTCGACACGCCCCGCATCCGCATGCTCAAACGGAGTACCTTGCCGGGGGGGGCATGCCGGACAGGGCGAACGCCCCCCCCGACTAGCATGTCCCCCGCATCGGGTGGCATATGGGAGCAGAATACTGCGGGCGTAGGAACACGTTTGCAGTGCCTTAGACTGCGGAGCCGTGGGGAAGGCAGCGGGATCTTGGGGAGAATGGGCGGTTGCGGACAAAGCGAGGCAGCCGGTCGCCGTCGCTGATGACGGCGGCTCGCAGTTGGAGGATCGCTTCGCCCGACGGGCCGTCGTTCCAGAACTTCTCCGTCCCTTTGACCCGCCGGTTCATCTGTTTGACCAGCGACTCGGCCAGCGAACGGGTCACCGGCAGTCCCTCGCGGCGGTAGCTCGCGTAGGCCATCCGGCTACGGTTATTCGGGGCAGATAAACGGGACGGGTCTAATTATTGACGAGTTAAACCGCGTTGGCTAGACTGTCGCCATGCCGCGTACTGCCCGAGTCGCTCCTGGTGGGATGGTGTTCCACGTCTTGAACCGTGGCGTGGGCAGGATGCGCCTGTTCCTGAAGGATGCCGACTTCGAGGCTTTCGAGCGGGGCATCGAGAAGACGCTCGAGACCCGCCCGATGCGTATCTGCGCGTACTGCTTGATGCCCAATCATTGGCATTTCGTCCTGTGGCCGGAACGGGACGGCGACTTGAGTGCGTTCATGCAGAAACTCACCATCACGCACGTGCGCAACTGGCAGGAAAACCGGTAGCGTGTCGGATACGGACATCTTTACCAAAGCCGGTACAAGTCCTTTCCGGTGGAATCCGACGAGCACTTCTATCAGGTCGTACGTTACGTCGAGCGGAACGCGCTTCGAGCGAACTTGGTACCTCGGGCGGAAGACTGGCGCAGGTCCAGCCTTTGGCGTCGAGTTCACGGTACGCGGGAGGATCGGCGCTGGCTGAGCAAGTGGCCCTTGCCTCAACCGCGCGGTTGGGCAGATCTGGTGAATCAACCGCAGACGGACGCAGAAATGGAATCGCTCCGCCGCAGCGTGACCCGCAGTCAACCGTACGGAAACGACGACTGGGTGAAGGAGACGGCCAAGCAGTTGGGGCTCGAATCCACGTTACGTTCACGCGGCCGGCCAAGGAAGACCAAGCCTTGAAGCCGGAGCACGGGGCCATAAATTAGACCTGTCCCGTTTATCTGCCCCCCACTTGCCAAGCCGTCACTGCCACATAGGCCGCGTAGCATTCCTCGTTGAAGGACGTCCGTTGTCGGCGGTTCTCCCGTTGGGTCACGCGGTGAGGCATGCGCGGAACAACTACTCGTCCCAATCTTCCCATGCGGCGACCTTACCGAAGCTTACCTATGTTGCCACTATCGGTATTGCGTCCCCGAAATCCCGAGATCCGCGAAATCCGAATCGGAACGGTATTGTCTCCCCGAAATCGGAATTCGGAATTGGAGCGTCCCCGGAATTGGAATTCCAGGTATTTGACACCGATCGCCGTCTAGGACAGAATCCGGAAGCTGTCGCGATCAAGACCTTTATCAGTCAGCTTTCCAGATCAGTACGCTGTCCCATGAAATCGAGTGATCCTGTGCGCATATCCTTATTCGGCGACATAATGATTCACGGAAGGGTCCTGGAGGCGATTTCCTCCCGGGGACGCCGGAGCGTCATCGACCAGGTTCGCGGCATTATCGGCGACACGGACCTGGCTATCGGAAATTTTGAACTGCCCATATGTCCTGACGCCGTCACCCCAAAGAACATGCTTTTCAGCCCGCCCGAGGCAGCGGAAATAGTCTCCGATTTCGGCTTCGATGCTGTAAGCCTTGCCACAAACCATATGTGGGACCACGGACGTGAAACCGTTGAAAACACACTGGCGCTTGTCAAATCTTCCGGCCTGGAAGTGTTCGGACTGGGGGACAAGACCGGTTCGCTTCCCAGGCCGATCGTGATCAACAAAGCCGGAGTTCGGATCGGCCTGGTCGGCTATGCCACGGCTTCAACCATAACGAAATTGCGCTGCTATACGGGCGCTGCGCCATCAAGGAGACTCATTCAAGAAGATTGCTCCGGACTGCGGGAGAAGTGTAATGCGATCGTCATCAGCGTTCATGGCGGCAGCGGAGGTTGCCCCGAGCCGGAATTACGTAAATGGGCTCGGACAGCACTCGATAACGGCGCCGTGGCATACGTAGTCCATCACGCACACAGAATCAGTGGTTTTGAAGAGATAGGAGATGGTGTGGCCGCCTATGGATTGGGCAACTTGACAGGACAATCCGGGCGTCACGGCATGTGTATCCGACTTGACGTTGATGGCGGAGGCGTGTCCGACTGGTCGTACGAGTTATTTGGCATCGACCAGTGGGGCCTGCCGGTTCCGGGCGATCAGAATCAGCGGGAGGAGTTAGAACAAATAGTCTCCCGCATAAACTCCATTCTTGCACGGGATGATTATGAGAGTTACTACTGGCGCATGCTGCCGGATACAGACAGACGCAGCAATTCATTCAGGAGTTTAAGAAGGGATCTCAAGACACATGGCTGGAGGATCATGTTATCTAGGTTTAGGCGTTTGCGCCCTCATCATTTGCGGCTAATGTGGCATCTATTGACCAAACGATGATCGTTGGGAATTTCGGGGACACAATGGGAACTTCGGTGCAATCCTGCAATCCGGCTGCAATCCGGGGACACAATACTGATTTTGGCGGTTTGGGTAGTTCACGCTTCTGACTGACAACGTTTCTTCCCTGAGGTATGGCCGGCATCGCAACTCGTGCCAATCTTTCCAGGCCGGAACTTCAACAAAGGCTTCCCATTTTGCCACTATCGGTATTGTGTCCCCGGATTTCCTGGTCTGTCACTCCGAGACGGACGCGGTCCCGATGCAGCGATGTTGGCACGCAGCCGAACCGGCCGCAATCCAGGCATTGCCCCGACTCCTGACAAGTGCCTGTCCGCCAAATCAAGTGCAACGCGACACCTGTGGCAGACGCAGTGGGCGATGGGAGCCTTAGCGAAGGCTTGCGGGCAGGAAATTACTGATACACCCTGTTGCGGTCAAGCCGCGTTTCTGGCCTCCGCGTCTCTGCGTCTCTCGACACGCCCCGCATCCGCATGCTCAAGTGGAGTACCTTGCCGGGGGGGGCATGTTTCCGCCGGACAGGGCGAACGGCGTCCGCCGACTAGTGGTCTGTCCAAGTCGAGTTTACGGGTGCCACGGGCATCTTGCCCGTGCTCTCGTAGCTGCACTGGCGAGACGCCAGTGGCACCCGACCGGCAAAGTCAATCTGGACAGACCACTAGCATGTCCCCCGCATCGGGTGGCATATTGCAGCAGAATGCTGCGCGCTCACACCCCTGGGGTTGCAATTGCCCGAGATTCCGCCAAAATGACGGGTTTACTGGCGAGACAACCGTGACGCGCTTGCAGACGTTGCTGGGGGAACTGGATCGAGTGTGAGTCGGAACCCGTTACCAGCCAACTGCTTAGGAGTGGCCGAAGAACAGCTTCCGCATTTCCGAAGTAGCAGGCACACTCCGTGTGCCGTAACGGGCGGACGGCACACGGAGTGTGCCTGCTACCGAAATCGGGAAATTGTTTTTCGCCCGATCCTTAGGTTGCGGGCTCTCCGAGCTTCCCCCGCAAGGCGAGCGAGACAAGTCGCTATACTTCACGATTTCGAGGATGTCGATGGCCGAGGTGCTCAACGTACTACAACGGGAAATCCAGGGAAAGCGAAACAACCGTCGACTGCGTGCGGCGGGGTCGATCCCGGCCGTGCTTTACGGCCACGGCGAGGAGACGATCAGCCTGTCGGTGCCTGCCCATGAGATCGCGGCGGCAGTGCGTCACGGGAGTCGGCTGGTGATGCTTTCCGGGGCAGTCAAGCAACAGGCGTTCATCCGCGAGTTGCAGTGGGACACGTGGGGAACGACTGTCCTCCACGTCGACTTCAGCCGAGTCTCCGAGCACGAGCGGGTGCAGGTGCAGGTAGCGATCGACCTCCGCGGGGAGGCTCCTGGCCTGAAGGAGGGGGGCGTGGTGGAGCAATTGGTGCATGAGATCGAGCTTGAATGCGAGGCCGGTGACGTCCCCGACAAGCTGGAAGTCAACATCAACAACTTGAATCTCGAGGCGTCGATAACCGCTGGCGAGCTGGAGCTCCCCGCGACGGCCACGATCGGCTGCCCGGCGGACACCGTGATCGTCCAGTGCGTCGTGCCGGCCGCTGCACTCGAGGAGGTTCTCGCCGGGGAGGCGGCCGAGGCGGAGCCTGAAGTGATCGGCCGCAAGCCGGGAGAAGGAGAAGAAGAGTCGGAGTAGTGGAAGCCCCGGTCGGCAAAGCGCGGTCCATGAAACTGATCGTGGGACTGGGAAATCCCGGGCGCAAGTATCGGGAGACCCGGCACAACGTTGGTTTCGCCGTCCTGGCCGAACTGGCCCGGAGGTTTGCGATCGGTCGTCCGAGGTCCAGGTTCCAGGGCGAAGTGCTGGAGGCCGACCTCGACGCGCAGAGGGCCCTGCTGTTGAGTCCCGTGACCTACATGAACAACAGCGGGGCCAGCGTCCAGGCTGCATGCGACTTCTACCGATTGCCGCTCGAGGGCTTGTTGATTATCTGCGACGACTTGAACCTGCCGCTGGCAAAGCTCCGGTTTCGAGCCAAGGGATCGTCAGGAGGCCAAAAAGGTTTACGCGACATCATCCGCAGGCTGGGAACAGAAGAATTCGCCAGGCTCCGAATCGGCATCGGGGCACCGCCCGACCGGTGGGATGCGACCGATTACGTCTTGAGCAAGTTTTCCCGGCAAGAGGTGCCCGAAATCGAGGAAGCGGTCGGCCGGGCGGCGGATGCCGTGGCCGTCTGGGCTCGTGAAGGGATCGAGCACTGCATGAACCGGTACAACTGAAGCCGTACAAGTGACACAGGGAATACAACAGAAGGCCCGCGAGGAGCGAAACCTTGGCTGAGACCGTCTACGAAGGGATGTTCCTGTTGGACTCAAACCGGTACGGACGCGATCCGGAGGGAGTCGCCGGGCAGGTCCCCGGGATGATTCGAGAGGCTGGCGGCGAGGTGCTGGTCAGCCGGATGTGGGAGGAGCGCCGTCTGGCCTTCCCCGTTAAGGGACGCCGAAAAGGCACGTACTGGTTGACCTACTTCCGCATGGACGGGGGCAAACTGGTGGACCTGAAGCGCAAGTCGCAGCTCAACGAGAACGTGCTGCGAGTGCTGTTCATCAAGATCGATCCGCGGATCGTCGACACGCTGGTCGAACACGCCCAGACGCCGGAAGGCAAGTCAGCCAGCGAGCGCACCGAGGAGAAGAAGGCCGAGTCCACCGAAGAGGCCCCCAAGAAAACGGAAGAGCCCGCCAAGGAAGAAGACGCCGCGGCCGAGGCGGATAGCGGCGATCAGGCGGCGCCCGAGGACAAGGCAGACTGAGCCCGTCACCGCCCCGCTTCGGACCGGTTGCAGAATGGCAACCGATCTGCTAGCGTGACGGCGGTGCGGAACGTTTGTTCATCAGCCCGGCGTATGGCCCCCGGTCAGGTGGTCGGCAGGTGCGTCCGGATGGCGCCGGGGAGGGCATCAAGGGTCTATTCCTGAGGGAGTCGGTGGCCATGGCTAGTTACAATCGCGTGATCCTTGTGGGTAACCTCACGCGCGACCCGGAACTCCGCTACATTCCCTCCGGCACGGCGGTGGCCGAGGTCGGCTTGGCGGTCAATGACCGTCGCAAGAATGCCAGCGGAGAATGGGTGGAAGAGACCACGTTTGTCGACGTCACGCTCTGGGCTCGCACCGCCGAGGTGGCCAGCGAGTACCTCAGCAAGGGGTCGCCGGTGCTGATTGAAGGCCGGCTGAAGCTCGACACCTGGCAGACCAACGACGGCCAGAAGCGATCGAAGCTGAAGGTGGTGTGCGAACGAATGCAGATGTTGGGAGGTCGCGGTGGCGGCGGTGGCGGCAGTGGCGGTGGCGCCGGTGGCGGCGAGGCGCGACCACGTCAGGATTCCGAATACAGCGAGGCAGCCCCGCCCCAGGAAAGCTACGACTCCGAGCCCTCCGGGCCTTCCGGGCCTTCCGGGGGTGCCGACGACGGAATCCCGTTCTAGGTTTGGACCGAGTTGCACGAACCGCCGTTGATGCAGCAGAGCACCGAGGCAACGAGCCCAACACGACGCGTTGAATCGGGGCTAAGGCACCGGCCGTCGCCGCCGATTGACGGGAACACAGAATCCAGTCTGAGCAGAATAGAGAGGACAGGCTTCGATGACCGAGACGAAATCGAAGAAGGCCAAGAAACGGCACGTCCCCCATCGCAGCAAGCGGCTGCCGAGGGGGCCCGGCGGGGGAGTTGAGCTGCTGTTAGTCCAGTCCGTCGACAAGCTGGGGAAACAGGGAGACGTGGTCGAGGTGAAGCCCGGCTACGCGAACAACTACCTGTTGCCGCAAGGGCTGGCCACCATCGCCACGGGCCACCATATGCGAATGGTCGAGAAGCACAAGGCCCGGCTGGTGGAGATCCAGAAGACGCGACTGGCCGGACTCCGGGCTTTGGCCGACCAGTTGCGCCATGAGAGCATCACCATCGAGGCCAACGCGAACGACGAAGGCCACTTGTACGGGTCCGTCGGCGCCGCGGAAATCGCCGGCGCCCTGAAAACGAACAACTTCACCATCAGCCGAGATCAAATCCTGCTGGAGGGGCCGCTCAAAGAGCTGGGGCTCTACACGATCAAGGTCCGCCTCAGTCCGGAGGTCGAATCGGAGTTGAAGGTCTGGGTTGTACCCTCCGTCGTCACGGAGGAAGGCAGCGGCGAAGGAAGCTGAGCCCGCCAAGGAGGCCCACAGGGACGGATCGCCATGGCCACCACCGCACGCGTCGACACCGGCCACGCAGCCGGCAGAGTCAGCTCGGAGATTCTGGATCGCCTCCCCCCTCAGAATCTGGACGCCGAAAAGGGCGTCCTGGGGAGCGTGCTCCTGAATCCGAACATGTGCGACGAGGTCGCCCTGGTCCTCCGCCCCGACGACTTCTACGCCGACGCCCACCGAAAGCTCTTTGCCCACGTCCTCGCCCTGCACGACGCCGGGGGCCGAATCGACACGACCCTGTTGGCCGAGCGGCTCAAGCAGGCCGGGGACCTCGAGGCCGTCGGAGGAACGGCTTATCTGGCCGAGGTGCTCCACTCGGTCCCCGTAGCGGCCCACGCCGTCTACTACGCGAAGATCGTCCGCGACAAGGCGGTGCTCCGCGATCTGATCAACGCCAGCACCGAGATCCTCCGCGATGCCTACGACCCGACGGTCGATCCCCGAGAGATCGTCGGCAGAGCGGAAGAGAAAGTGTTCGAGGTCCACGACCGCCGGAGCACCAACCAAGTCACCAGCATCCACGACGTGATGATCGAGGCGTTCGATCACATCGACAAGCGGCTGGAACAGGGCGGAGCAACGGGCCTTCCCACGGGTTTTCGAGACCTGGACAACCTCACCGGCGGCCTGCACGACTCGGAGCTGGTGATTCTGGCTTCTCGCCCCAGCATGGGGAAGACCGCGTTGGCGACCAACATCGTCGAGCGCGTGGCGCTTGAGAGCGTGCAGACTTGCCTCTTCGTCAGCTTGGAGATGGCCCGCCTGGAGCTTGCCCAACGCATGCTCTGCTCGTTGGGGAGGATTAACGGGAGCAAGTTCCGTAGCGGGTACGTTTCCAGCAAGGAACGCGAGAAGCTGGTCGAGGTCTCCAACAAGTTGAGCACGGCGCCGCTGTTCATCGACGACACGCCGAGCCGCACGGTCACGGAGATCGCCGCCTGTGCCCGCCGGCTGAAACGCTCGTCGAATCTGGGGCTTGTGGTCATCGACTATCTCCAGTTGATCGAGCCCGACAATCCCAAGGATCCGCGTCAGGAGCAGGTAGCCAGGATTGCCCGGCGATTGAAGGGACTGGCCCGTGAGCTTCAACTGCCGGTGGTCTGCCTGGCCCAATTGAACCGTCAGGTGGAGGATCGCAAAGGGGGCCACAGGCCGCGATTGAGCGATCTGCGCGAATCCGGGGCCATTGAGCAGGACGCCGACGTGGTGATGTTCGTCCACCGCGAGGAGTACTACCACACGAAAGAGGAGGCCGAGGAACAGGGCATCACGGGCTTGGGGGACTTGATCGTGGCCAAGCAGCGGAACGGCCCGACCGGCGACGTGAAGCTTACCTGGCTTCAGCAGTTTACCCGGTTTGAGGACATGGCACGCCAGGAACCCTACGAGGCGTTCGAGCCGTATGAAGAGCCGAACGAACCACCGTATGGGGAATCCGGCGTGACCCCGTTTTGAGTGGTTTTGCCGCGCCAGTGTCGCACTATCCCTCCCTTGCCTTCGCGCCGAGCAAGTGCCCGTGCGGATCCAGACCGTCCGATGGTCCGTAGCGATGCAGCCAAAGCGTCGTAACGAGGCGCCGGAACGGGTTCAAACCGCAACTGGCAGTCTCTGGGAAAAGCGCCCGACTCCACACCTCGTTCCCAGGCTCCGCCTGGGAATGGAAGGGTTCGAGGCTCCGCCTCGTTCAGCCGTAAGCGGCCACGGCGCAGTCAGTTACGGTCACTAGAGGAGGCAGAGTCTCCGTGCCGTGCGTGACGAGGCAGAGCCTCGTCACGAGATTCTTGATGGGGCGCGGAGCGCTTGGATCTTTCTTCGTTTCCACACCTCGTTCCCAGGCTCCGCCTGGGAATGGAAGGGTTCGAGGCTCCGCCTCGTTCAGCCGTAAACGGCCACGGCGCAGTCAGTTACGGTCACTAGAGGAGGCAGAGTCTCCGTGCCGTGCGTGACGAGGCAGAGCCTCGTCACGAGATTCTTGATGGGGCGGGGAGCGATTGGATCTTTCTTCGTTTTCCCAAAGCCCCTATTCTCTCCTTTTCGCGACGCCCGCCCCTTCTTCGCCAGACTCGTCGAGAGCCATGAATTCGCCTTGTCGTAGGCGCTCGGTTCGGGTATTTCTACGCGGCCCTCGGAATCCCCAGGCTTGTTGTCGCGCCCGGATTGTCCTTGCACGGTGGGGTTCCGGCGGCTGGGTACGTGGGTGCCTGCCCTTCGCACTCTCACTTCTCGCGGTCCACAAACTCACCACGGAAAGCGTCTCGATGGCCACTCGCCCAACTGGTCCAGACTGCCGCCCGAGCGCCCTGTTCATGGTGCTTCTCAGCCTCGTGGCCCTAAGCGGATCGCTCGCCTGCCACCAGACGCCGGTGGTCCCGAGGCCAACCGGCTGGGGGTCTGCTGTGGCCCCGCGTGGAGCCGAACAGGCCTCGACCGGCGCGCGCGCTGGCCAAGCGACCATCGCCCGCGGGCAGACGCCGTCCGGCCCGGTCCTTCCAGACTTGGCAACGCCTCGCCCTTCGCCCGAGGCAGCGCCCGAGCCGCAAGTGGTCGACGTCCGCATCGCCGGCCCCCCCCGACAGACCCCTGACGCGGAGATCCTCCGCCAGATCCACACCCGTCCCGGTCGACCCTACGACCCGGAGCAGATTGAAGACGACGTCCGCCGGCTCTCCAGGACACGGAAGTTCGTCGAGGTGAATCCTCGGTACCAAGACGTACCGGGCGGGCGGATCGTCATCTTCGAGGTCCTCGAACGGCCGGTCCTCCGCCACGTCAAGTACGTGGGCAACGAGAAGATCGCCAAGAAGAAGCTCAACGACGAGTCGGGGATCAAGCCCGGCGACGCGATGGATCCCTTCGCCATCGAGGAAGGCCGGCGTCGCATCGAAGAGTACTATCGCGGCAAGGGCTTCTCGCAGGTCCGGGTCACGATCTTCGAAGGGACCAAGACCAGCGACCGCGGCGCCACCTACGTGATCAACGAGGGGCCGAAGAAGCGCGTCCTGTGGACGCAATTCATCGGCAATACGATCGCCGGCGAGGCCAAGCTGAGGACCAAGATCCAGTCGAAGCCGGGCATCTTCTGGATCTTCAACGGCGAGTTGAATCGCAAGAAGCTCGAAGAGGACAAAGAGCGGCTGACCGATTACTATCGCGGCCTGGGGTACTTCCGGGCCAAGGTCTCGGTGCTGCCCCCCGATCCGGCCAAAAGCTGGCAGCTACTAACCTTCGTGATCGACGAGGGGCCCCGCTACGCGGTCCGCAACGTCTCGTTCGTGGGCAGCGCCAAGATCCCGGCGGAGGAGCTCGCCGAAGACCTGAAGCTTAAGGGCGGCGAATTCTTCAACCAGGCCCAGATGCGGACCGATCGGGCCGCCATCCGAGACAAGTACGGCGCCATCGGCCATATCTTCGCCGACGTGGAGCCCGACCTGAGGTTCTTCCCGGAGCCGGGGCAGATCGACATCGTCTACAACATTCAAGAAGGCGAGCCCTATCGGGTGGGTCGAATCGACGTGGACATCCTGGGCGAGAATCCGCACACGCGGATCAGCACGGTGCTGAATCGCCTGTCGTTGGCCCCCGGCGACCTGGTGGACGTTCGGGAGCTGCGGGCGAGCGAGCGACGGCTGAAGGCTTCCGGTCTGTTCGAATACGACCCGATGAAGGGCGTCGTGCCCCAGATCGTCGTCCGCCCGCCGGAATTGGAGGATGTGGAGACGGGCATCGCACGCAAGCCGCGAGCACAACCTCGCCCCCGTGGTCAAAGCCCCGACCCGGTGCCCCATCAGGCGTTTCGGCTGCCCTACCCGGCCGATCCGTCGGCGACCGACGAGAGCGGCCCCCCGCGGGAGCGAGTGGTTAACTTGTGCGTCCAAGGCGGCCGTGCGGCGGCGCTGGTGCCGGTCCAATACCGAGTCGCGAGACCTCCGTCGCGTGATCCGTCCCGGTCGACCGCCGACTCGGAGATCGTGATCCGCGGCCAGTACTCCGCCGACGCCGGCCAGACGATCCCGCCGCTCCGCCGCCCCGAGCCGCAGCCTCCAACGCAGCCCGCGCCGCCGTACGGTGCCTACGTGCCCCCGGCACAAACCTCTCCCCAGCCGACCTACCCGGCGCCCAGCTACCCGGCGCCCAGCTACTCGGCACCCAGCTATCCGCCGGCCGGCGGGTCGGGCTACGCTACGCCCGCCAGTCCGCCGCCAACCGGCTCAAGCTATTCGGTGCCCGACTACTCGTCACCGGGCGGATCCGCCGTGTATGACCGGTCGGCCCAAAGCGCGAGCGCCCCGCCCGTCCCCGGCGGCTCCCCCGCCCCGGTATCGCCGACGTACGGGAACCAGTTTCCGGCCGGTCCCGCTGCGGCGCCGGGCGGTTACGATCCTTCGGGCATGTTCCCCCTGGGCGGGCCGACGATCAACGATGCGTCTCCCTTGTTGGGCAATCCGCCCAGCGAAGATCCGCCCTTGTTCGTCCCTCTGAATCCGGAAGTCTATGAGACGCGGACCGGCCGGCTGATGTTCAGCGTGGGGGTCAACTCCGATGCCGGCTTGCTCGGCTCGGTGATCGTCGACGAGCAGAACTTCGACATCTTTCGTTTTCCGCGAAGCTTGGAGGAGATTCGCCGCGGGGTCGCCTGGCGCGGGGCCGGACAGCGGTTCCGGCTGGAAGCCGTCCCCGGCACCCAAGTGCAGAAGTACACCGCCCACTTCCAGGAACCGTACCTGTTCGATACGCGCGTCAGCCTCGGGCTGAGCGGCTTCTTCTACAACCGTTGGTACCGGGAATGGGACGAGGAGCGAGTGGGGGGGCGCGTCTCGTTGGGCTACCAGTTCACCCACGACCTGTCGGGCACGCTCTCTTTCCGAGGCGAGAAGATCCAGATCTACGATCCGATCCAGCCGACGCCCGACGAGCTGACCGACGTCCTTGGGTCTAACGCCCTGTACGGATTCCGCGGCCAAATCGCCCACGATACCCGCGACAACACCTTCCTGGCCACCGAAGGACACTACTTCGAGATCGGCGTCGAGCAAGTCGTCGGCTCGTTCACGTACACCCGCGGCGACATCGATCTCCGCAAGTACTTCCTGCTTCGCCAGCACCCGGACGGATCGGGCCGGCACGTGCTGAGCCTCAATTTCCGGGGGTCGCTCAGCAGCGAGGACACGCCGATCTACGAGCACTACTACGCGGGCGGGTTCTCCACCATCCGCGGGTTCGATTTCCGCGGGGCCTCGCACCGCGACCCAACCAACGACGTGATCGTCGGCGGCGAATTCTTGATGCTGGCCTCGGTCGAGTACATGTTTCCCATCACGGCCGACGACAACATCCGGGCGGTCGTCTTCTGCGACAGCGGCACCAACGAGCCGACGATCGACAACTGGACCGACAACTACCGCGTCGCCCCGGGCGTCGGCCTGCGGCTCGTCATCCCCGCGATGGGCCCCGCCCCGATCGCCCTCGACTTCGCCTTCCCCGTCTCCAAGGAACGGGGCGACGAGGACGAGGTCTTCAGCTTCTTCATCGGGTTCCTCCGGTAGCCGCGCCGCGGGCTTCCTCGCAGTGCGGGTTGGACGTGGCTACAGAAACTCCACTCGGTTCTGCATCTGGTCGGCGGTGAAGCACTCGTACAAGAGGGAGAGCATCTCGATGATGCCGCGCACCGAGAGACTGTCCTGGTGGCAGTAGCAGATACCTGGGTGCTCCACGCCCTCGGCGGCCAGGACCAGGAAGTCGTGGTCGTGCGTCACCATCACTCGCCCCGCTGCCTGAATGAAGGCAAGCTGCTTGCCGTCGTCGGCTCCCAGCAGACCTGCCTCCGCGGAGGTGGTCACATCGAGACCTCGGGCCCGCAAACCAGAAGCGACCGCCGCGGCGACGTGCTCATCCAGATGGAAGCGTATCGGCGCCGGCATCCTTACGCCTCAGATCATCCAGCAGACCAGGTCCGCTCTGCCTCCGCAGCCGCAACACCAAATCTTCGGCCTGCTTCATCTCTTGGCGGATTTCGGCCTGGTGCTCCCAGAAATAGGCCAAAGCAGCGTGGACGTCTGAGAGCGTCAGTTGAGGGAAACTGTGGACGATTTCCTCAGGCGACTGGCCTTGGAGTTCGTGCCAAACGTACACGTCCCAGACACGAATCCGGGTGCCGGCGACGCACGGCTTGCCGCCGCACCGGCCCGGGACCGTTTCGATGTGCTTGGTGATGAGAGGTTCCATGCCTATATTGTACTACGTTTGAATCACCACGGGCAAGCGGAGCCAAGATCTTGCAGGCCACCAGGGTTCTGGAGGCTCGCTCGCGCTCGACTCCAGCCGCCCGAACGTGCGGATTGTTCCCGAAGAAGGCTAATACTGCGGACGCCAGTTCCACTGGAGGTACTCGTTGTAGTAGCCCGTATGGCGGTTGGCGATACAGGTCGGAGCGCGGCGGGCACCGAAATAGCCCCAGTTGTACGTGGGGACCGCGTAGCCGGAGGCGCGGGCATGGGCATCGTAGGGGATGACCTGCACCGGATGGATACGCGGCTCCGGAGCCGGCTTTTTAAAGAGGGGCCAAAACTCGCCGGCCAACGCCGCCGAGGAAAACGCCGGCCCCACCAGCATCACGCAGACCAGCGCCGAGGTGAGGGCGACAAACAGCACACGGGCAAAACGACTCGACATCGGCGATTCCCTTTCTGTGGCCCGGCGGAAGCTTACAGACGGCCCTGGGTCGACGATCGGGCCCCCCAATCGGCCCTCACCCTTTCATCGTGCTCCGGAGCGTGCCGGGACGCGTGAAGCCGTGGCGTCGTATCGAATCCCCGGGTCGCCCGGGCCGGTTATGACGGCTGCGGAAGATCTCCGGGCGTCGCAGGGCGCGGCTCAGTCGTACCGGATCAAGCTGACGTGCCCGTACTGGGCGATCTTCTTCGCCCCCTCCAGGCCGACCAGCTCGATCACGAACGCACACGCCACGACCTGGCCGCCGGCTTTCTCCACCAGCCGACAGCAGGCCTCCACCGTGCCCCCGGTTGCCAAAAGGTCGTCCACCACGAGGACCTTGGCGCCGGACGGAATCGCGTCGGCGTGGATCTCCAGGGTATCGGTGCCGTATTCCAGGTCGTACGTGTGCGACATGGTCTCGAAGGGCAGTTTGCCCGGCTTGCGGATCGGCACCAGCGCCGCGTCCAGCTCCAGGGCCAGCGGGGCGGCGAAGAGAAACCCCCGCGCCTCGGCCGCGGCAATTACGTCGATCTCTCGGTCGCGGAACCGCTCGGCCATCTGCCGGACCGCCTCGCCGAACGCCCGCGGCGAAGCCAGCAGCGGCGTGATGTCGCGAAACAGGATCCCCGGCTTGGGGAAGTCGGGGATCGATCGAATGTAGTCGGTCAGCTTCAGATCGGCAGAGTCGGACATAGGGGCGTTCTCCTGGCCATGGCGTGGCGATGCGGGTCAGAACCCGGTCAGGCCCGAATATACGCCGGAGGCGGCTATTCGGGAAGGGCGACCGGTGCGGCCGTTTGTTCCGCCCTGGAGGCGAGGGTATACTGCTTGGAAACAAACCTCCCGCAAGTCCGCGTACCAGGAGAGACACATCATGAAAAGCCTGCTTGTCTGTGTGGTGGTTGCCGCCGTGGCGCTCAGCGTGTTGGCCGGCTCGGGCATGTCCGGGGAGAAGAAGGCCAAGAAGCCCCCTCTCGGCAAGCTGCGGCACATCGTGCTCTTCCAGTTCAAGGAGGGCACCGCGCCGGAGAAGGTCAAGGAAATCGAAGACGCGTTCGGCAAGCTCCCCTCGAAGATCCCCACGGTCGTCGATTTCGAGTGGGGCACCAACAACAGCCCCGAGGGCCTGGCCGACGGCTTCACCCACTGCTTCCTCGTCACCTTCAACGACGACGCCGGCCGACAGGTCTACCTGCCCCACCCGGCGCACAAGGAGTTCGTGGGCATCCTGAAGCCGCACCTGGAGAAGGTCCTGGTGATCGACTACGTCGCGAAGGATTGACCGAAGGCGCGCACTGGTGCCACTGGCGTTCCGCCAGTGCTCCCCTCGGCGACGCGAGATCACGTTGACGGCTTCTTCCCCCTCGGGTTAAGCTGCCAATGCGGCACGGTTACCAGGATCGGCCGTTTTCCGAGCCGCCAGATGAGGAACGTCTGGCTGACCATCATTGGCCGGAGAGCTGAGACGGACGGCCTCGATCGAGTGGGCTCACTCGTCCGGCCTCGGCCAAAATGGGAGAGGTGGAGACAACCATGAACACCCCAGACGGCCCTTCTCCGAAGACGTGTACCAGTCGGCGCGAGTTCCTTAGGGCAACGTCGACACTGGCCGGATCGGCGGCACTTGGGTCGCTCGATCCGAGCCGCAGGGCGCAGGCGGCGGCGAAGGAGAAAGCGAAGTCCGCCCAGGACGGCGCTGCGCGGGAGAAACCGCTCATCATCCGCGGCCATCACCTCTTCGACATGCTCGGACCGCTGGGGACCGGCAAGTCCGGTCACAAGACGCTCGGGCCCGTGGTCGAGAAGATACGGGCCAATCCCAAGGTGCCGATCAAGGTCGTCGTCGGCGTGGACGACATCTGCGCGCCGTGCGAGTGGTGGGATCACGAGAAGGGGCATTGCAGGAAGAGCCTCAAGGAGCATCCTCAGGACAACGAGAACTCGTTGACTTCGGACAAGAACGCCATCCGCGTGCTCCGGATGAAGCCCGGCGACGTGATGAACGCCGACGACCTGTATCGGCTGATCGAAGCCAAGGTGACCAAGAAGGTCTTTGCCGAAAAGGTGTGTGTCGCCTGCCGGCTGGTCGACAAGTGTAAGGAGACCTACGAGCCCAAGATCGCGGCGGCCGTCAAGGCGCTCTCTGAGTCAAATCCATGATGCCGGTGCCCGAAGCCGCGTCGCGTATTTCGGCGGGTGCCGTGCGATCGTCCGGCCGTGGAGGGCCGCGTGATGCGTATCTCGTCGCCAGACGTGCGTTCCGCCCCGCGGTCCTTCCGATTGCGTCGAGCGCTTCGATTGGCCGCCGCGGGCGCCGTCGCGGCGGGGCTTCTGTGCGGCGCGTCGTGTTCCGATCCTGGCACGGGCGGGGAAGGCCCCAAGCCTGCGATCCAAGTCGAGTCTCCGCAGCCGACTCCGCAGACGGCCGAATTCGCCATACACTGGCCGCTGGTCGATCCGGTCGAAGCGGGGCCGCCGAACGCGAAGGCCCTCCTCAACGGGCGGTTGACGGTCCTGCCTGACAAGCTGGACACGGCCGACGCGCAGTTGCGCATCAGCCTCACGCTGACCAGGCCGGACGACGAGGCGCATCGCGAGTTTTGGAACGAGAGCCTGGCCTATCGAGACCTCGGGTGGATGCGCTACGTGCGTGTGTGGGACGACGACCAGAAGTGGCTCTACCCGAACCTGGCGTTCCTGTTCAAGCTGCACGGGGTGGACAGGGAAGAGCGATACGGAGGGTGGGACCCCGGCAAACGCGTGGACAACGACTTCGGCGCCGTGCTGATACGCAAGTACGACGCCGCAGGGGAGAAAGAGCATCCCGACACCGCGAGCCGGCCGCTCGTCTCGGCAGGTTGGCACGCCGTGGGCGCGGAGGACGCAGGCAAGCGCACCGTGGTGCACCGTGCGGAGTCCGACGTCTTCACCGTGCATCTGGTGGACGGCGACCCGCCCTATGAGGGGCGCCTGAAGATCTGGTTCGTGTACGCCGATTTCATGGGCCATCGCCTGCCCGAGGCGTGGCCCAAGGAACTGGAATTCGCCGGGGGCTCGATTGCGTTTTTCGGTGTCGAGTGGCACTACGAGCCCGGCACGCCGTTTGATCTCGTGCTCACTCAGGAGAGGCCGCCGGGGCACACGGGCTTCGACTGGAGGGAATGGGTGGGCCGGAAGGAGCGATCCGAAAGACCCGTGGGAAGGGAAGATTGCGAATCCACGCCTTGGGAATCCTCGCCTACTACGAGTACCCGATCTCCACCGGGCCGTTGGAAGGGACCAACAACAAGATCAAGACGATGAAACGCCAGGCCTACGGATTCCGCGACCCCGAGTTCCTCAAGCTCAAAATCCTCGGCATCCATGAAACCAAGTACGCGTTAGTCGGATGAGCCCCAATTAACCGTGAGCGCACGTGCGCGCGGGCCCCAGGGTGAGTGCGCTGGGGTTCCATGGTGAATGCGCTGGGGTTCCAGCGCAGGTGCTACCGGGTCATAGGCCACCTGCGCGCACGGTTATTCGCGGGCAAAACGGCCTTTCTGGACGCGCGCTCGGCGCAACACGCGGGGTGGAAAGGGTTTGCATTTTCGCACGAGACTCGAAATTCCTGCCCAACAATTGGTTTCGACATAACTCGTTTCTCGGCAACGACTTGCATCCGGTGGCC